>JBDLIK010000008.1:0-17370 GCA_039714895.1 Myxococcota bacterium
AGCTTCGGGATGTGCTCCTGCGAATCCGGCCAGAGCGTCACGCTATGCGGATAGTCGGTGGAGAACATGGTCGTGTGCGCCAGGTCGGGCGAGCCCGAACGGATCAGGTCGTAGCCCACGTGGTCGTCGAGGTGCGTCGTGAAGACGTTCTCGCCGACCGCGGAGCTCGGCGGCACGTCGAGGGGCGAGTCCGACCAGGCGCACACGACCATGTTCTCCACCGACTATCCGCATAGCGTGACGCTCTGGCCGGATTCGCAGGAGCACATCCCGAAGCTCACCCGCGGCCTCTCCGCAGAGGACAAGCACGCCGTGCTCTACGGCAACGCGGCCCGCGTCTACGGCTTCGAGTCCTGACCCCAGATGCACGAGGTGCTGGCCGGCGTCCGGGTGATCGAGGTCGGGGAGTACGTCTTCGTCCCGACGGCGGCCGCCGTGCTGGCCGAGTGGGGCGCCGACGTGGTGAAGGTGGAGCATCCGGTTCGCGGCGACGCCTACCGCGGCCTGCGCCAGTCGGGCCCGCTCAAGATCGACCTGCCCTTCAACTACGCCGTCGAGCACGCCAATCGCGGCAAGCGCAGCCTCGGGCTCGACATCTCCAAGCCCGAGGGGCACGCGCTGCTGATGGAGCTGGTGGCCGACGCCGACGTCTTCCTGACGAACCTGCTGCCGCGCACCCGGCGCAAGCTGCGCATCGAGCCCGAGGACCTGCGCCCGCACAACGCCCGCCTGGTCTACGCGCGGGCCGATCTGGCGCGACACCGGGCGGTCTCCGACCTCTTCCACTCGACCCGCTTCCACGCTGCCGAGATCGACACGGTGGTGCACACGCCCCAGCACGGTCCCTCCCCCCACGATCGCATGCCGGTGGTGTCGGGGCTGCCCGCCCGCACCGCCGAGGCGCGCCTGGTGCTGCAGCATGCTCTGGAGGCACGCTCGGTGCGCCGGCTGGTGGCCGTCGGCAGCGCCTACGTCTACCGGCTCGAGCCGGGCAATGCCAATCGCCTGAACGAGACCAGCGCCCTCGACCTCGACCCGGAGGTGCCCGCCGAGATCCGCTCGTGGATCGACTGCGACATGACCTTCCACGCCGAGGTGGGCAGCAACCGGCTGCAGGTTCTGCTGCTGCGGGTTCCGACGGTGGTGTCCTCGGGTGGCTACGTGTACCTGAACCCGACGCTGTCGGGCCGCGCCGGGCCGCGGCTGCGTCCAGCGGGCTTCGATCCCCTGTGCCCCTTGCTGTCGGACAAGGATCTCGCCGGGGCCGTGCGGCTCGCGCTGCGCGCCCACCACTCCGGGGTCTACAACATCGCCGGCTGGGAGGCGCTGCCGCTCTCGGTGCTGGGGCGCTGGACCAGCCGCCCTCAACTACCGGTGCCGGGATCCGTGCTACAGCTCACCGCGTATGGTCTGCGCCTGCTCGGCCGGGAGTCGCGACGGACGAGCCTCCACGGCGGCTACCTGCGCTACGGCTTCACGCTGGACACGCGGGCCGCCCAGCGTGACCTCGGCTACTTCCCGGGCTATCGCGTGGGGCTCGAGCGCGCAGGCGACGGACTGGTCCGGCTCGAGACCTCGCCCGCCTGAAGGGGCTGCGCGCGAAGCGCGCAGCCATCGGGCTTGCCCCAACGCCAGCCGTGGGTTGAGCCGCTTCGCTCGTCTGGTGGCCCAGCGGAGGAGCGCTATCCTGCTTTCCCTTCCGAAAGCCGTGAGATGACAGGGGGTTGGGGCGATGGCGCTGGATACCTCGCAGTTCCGCAACGGGCTGCGCATCGAGGTCGGGGGCGAGCCCTTCGCGATCACGTTCTTCCAGCACGTGAAGCCCGGCAAGGGTGGTGCCTTCGTGCGCACCAAGCTCAAGAACCTGCGCACCGGGCGGTCGGTGGAGCAGACCTTCCGCGCGGGCGAGAAGGTCAGCGAGGCGGATGTCGAGGACAAGCGCATGCAGTACCTCTATCAGGACGGTGACTCGCTCGTCTTCATGGACACCCAGACCTACGACCAGCTGCCCCTTCGGCGCGAACAGCTCGGGGACTCGGGGAAGTTCCTGCAGGAGAACATGGAGGTGGACGTTCTCTTCTGGCGGGGCAACCCGCTCCAGATCGAGCTGCCCAACTTCATCCACGCCGAGGTCACCAAGTGCGATCCCGGCCTCAAGGGTGACACCGCCTCCGGCGCCACCAAGCCTGCCACCATCGAGACCGGGGCAGTGCTTCAGGTTCCTCTCTTCATCAAGGAAGGGGACCGGGTTCGTGTGGATACCCGGACCGGGGAGTACATCGAACGCGCGAACTGATGCGCGCGCCAGGAACGCCGCTACCCTGACTTCATGCGCGGGGAGCAGCTCGCTCGCCAGTGGCGCCTGATCCAGCGCCTCGCCAACAGCCGGGCCGGAGTGAGCCTCGACGATCTCGCCGAGGAGCTCGAGTGCGTGCGGCGCACCGTCTACCGCGATCTCGACGCCCTGATGCTGGCCGGATTCCCGCTGCTCTCCGAGCGGCGCGACGGCCGCGTCTTCTACCGCTTCCTCGACGGCTTCCGCATGGGCGGCTCTCCGTTCACGCCGGACGAGATCCTCGCGCTGGCGTTCGGCGAGGACCTGCTGCGGGTTCTCGAGGGGACGGTCTTCCACGACTCCATCCGCTCGGCCCTGGCCAAGATCCGCTCGGGCCTCTCCCCGCAGCTCGGGGAGTACCTCGAGCGTCTGCGCGAGTCGTTCCGCGTGCTCCCGGGACCGCACAAGAGCTACAGCCGCTACCGCGACACCATCCGCGTGCTCAACGAGGCCGTGCTCGCCCGAAGAGGAGTGCGGATCCGTTATCGCACGGGCTCCTCGGGCGCCGTGCGCTGGCGGGACCTCGACCCCTATCGCGTCTGGTACCGTGGGGGCGCCCTCTACGTGATCGGCCATGACCACCGCTCCGGGGAGATCCGCACCTTCGCCATCGACCGCATCCGCCGCATCGAAGCCGCCGACCGGCCCTTCGAGGTGCCCGCTTCCTTCGACTTCGACGCCCTGGTGGGTTCCTCCTTCGGAGTCATCCACGAGCCCGAGACCCAGCGCGTGCGCATCCGCTTCGAGGCCGGCTGGGCGACCTGGGTGGGCGAGCGGACCTGGCACCCCACCCAGCGCCTCGAACGACTCCCCGGCGGACGCCTGGAGCTCTGCATGGACGTGGCGGGCACCTCCGAGGTGCGGAACTGGGTGCTCTCCTTCGGTGCCGGCGCCGAGGTGCTCGAGCCCGAGTCCCTGCGCCGCGAGGTGAAGCGCGAGCTCGAACATGCCATCGCCCGCTACGCTCCCGCGCGTTCCCGACGCCCGGCCGCGCGCGCAGCGACAAAGCTCACGAGCCCCACCGCGTAGCGCACCCCGCGCGTGCGGGAGCTGTACCGTGGGCCGGGTGGAGTCCCCGGGACTCCGGGGTGTGCGAGGGCTCTCCGAACCCGGCCTGCGCAGGGCTTCGGCGAAGCTCGCCCCGCTGGACCACGAGCGAGCGAAGCGGCGCACGCCCCGCCCGATGCTGGAGCACCGCCGATGGCTTTCGGGGCTGTCGAAGGTGTAGACCATGGAGGTACCGTCCAGCGGCTGTTGCTCCACACCGTTCACGGTCCTGGGGGGAGTGGTACCCAACACCTCATAAAGGGTCGAGGCGATGTCGTTGACGTGGTGGAACTGGGAGCGGACCTTTCCATCGTGCTCGATCTTCTCGGGCCAGGAGATCACCAGAGGGGTCCGGGTTCCGATCGGTGTCCATCGACCCCGCGAACCGGGCGCTCTAGGCGCCCACGAGATGGGCGAAGTTCTCCCAGTAGAAGCGCTCGCGGGCGGGCTCGCCGATCCGGTGCTCTTCGAGGGAGCGCTCGAATTTTCCGATCGGGTCCTTGCTTCCCTCCGGATGGGGATAGTCCGAAGAGAAGAGGAAGAGATCCTCACCGGACTCCTCGATCAGCCAACCCACGTCCTCGAACGCGAACGGGGTGAAGCGGACCTGCCGCCGGATGTACTCGGACGGCTCCATGCTGAGATCCTGGAGCAGCGGCTCGTTGCGGCCGAAGCTCCTGGCCGCGTAATCGAGGTTGCGCAGCATCCCGGGGACCCAGCTCGCGCCGAGCTCGATCACGCCGCAGCGCAGATCCGGGTGGCGCTCGAAGACGCCGTCCAGCGTCAGGCAGGTGAGGAAGCGTTCGGGCGAGTGGTGGACGACGGGGAAGTCCTTGCTGCGCAGGTTCTCACCGCCGCCCAGCCAGTCCTTCGGCATGGGCCGGCCGTTCGCGTGATAGCGGCGGTCCAGCAGCTTGCCGCCGCCGATGTGGAGCACGACCGGCACGCGAGCTTCAGAGAGCCGCGCCCAGATGGGCTCGAGATCGACGTGGGAGGGCGACGTGTCGCCGAGGGCGTCCGACAGGACCCACATGGCGCCCGGGTCGAGCCGCAGCAGATCCTCGAGCTCGGTGCGCGATCGCTCCGGATCGGTCAGGGGCAGGAAGCAGACCGGGAGCATCCTCGGATCGCCACTGCAGAACTCGGTCATCCCGCGGTTGTGAGCCCGGGCGCCTCCGTATGCAATCCGCGGGTCGCGCGCGTATGCGAACTGCCCGAGCGAGAAGGTCGCGAAGACGAGCTGCTTCTCGAAGCCCAACAGGTCGAGGGTGCGACGGCGCTCGGCCGCGTCTGTGGCGCCGTGGGCGAGCCAGCCCTTGGGCCCGCCGACGACGTTCTCCTCCAGGCGACGGGTGGCTTCCGGATCCTCCCGGCGCCGATCCGCCTTCTCGATCAGGTCGAGGATCACTCTTCCGGCTGCGCTCTTGGCGCCGCCCTGGGGCGCGAAGCCCGGCAAGTCCTCGCGGATCGAAGGATCCGCGTGATCGAAGAGCCAGTCGACGCTCTCCATCAGGTGCGAATCGGCGTCGTAGCACTTGCGACCGTCTGCATAGCTCTTCATCGTCGCGCCTCCTCAGAATGGGTTCGGACGCGTAACCAGGATCGCGCTTCAGTCGGCGCCTCCGCCGGTGACGCTCTTCAATCTCTGCCCGGCGCCTCCTCGGCGTCTCCCGCCGCAACGCTCCTTCCATCCAGACGGAGACTGCGGTGCGGACGGCCTCGCGTCGGGTGACGCCCAGCTTCGCACAGAAGTCGGGATCGGACAGCTTGTCGAGGAGAAGGCCGAGGACCGCCAGAGCCGTCTCGGAATGGACGTCCTTTCGCAGGTGCGGGCGGAGCAGATCCGCTCCCCGCGCCTTGTGACGCGCCATCTCGCGCTCGAAGATCGCCCAGGACTCGGGATGGCCCTTGCGCAGGTCATCCCACCAGGCCGTAGAGTATTGCGAGACGGCCGTGGACCACGCCTCGGCCCAGGCCATGAGGGCCTCGTGGGTCAAGTCTCGCCGACGTGGGCTCGGATCGATCGCCTGGACGGCCGCAAGATCCTCGGCCCAGCGCCGGATGCAGGCCTTCACCAGCTCCTGCTTCGACGAAAAGTGATGGTAGAGAGTGCTCACGCTCATGTGGAGATCGCTGGCAAACTCTCCCATCACGACCGAGCGGATCCCCGTGCGGCGGGCCCGCTCGAGGAAGGACTGGACGATCCGCTCCCGGGCCTCTGCCGGATCCGGTCCGAGCGCAGGCTGCCGGCCTCGCCCGTGCGCCATGCCCCTGCCCTCCCGCCTCGTGGCGCTTGGGGTCGAAGAGGAGACGGGCTTCGAGGCCTTCTACAATGCCGAGATCTGGAGGGGCGTGAACTTGACGGTCGATCTCCAGTACATCGATTCGGCATTCGGTAGCGGACCCCTCGTGAGAGACACGCCCGACAACGCCTGGATCGGTGGGCTCCGGCTCCGCATCGTGCTGTAGCCGCAAACCGCTCCGTTCTGCGATCGACTTTGACGTAGAATTCTCGGGATGGATCGGGACGTCCTCGAGACCTCGCTCGTGCATCGCACGACGGATCTCGCCTTCGAGGAGCGCGTGGAACTCCGGAGTGTGCGGCGGCCAGCGGGCGGACCCACGCAAGCGCCGACAGGCGCGCGCAGCGAGGCGGAGCCGAGCGAAGCCTGTGGTGGTTCCGGGCTCTGCCCGGAACCGGACCCACAATCAGCCGGCCGCGGTCCGGTCCGCCAGGCTGCCCTCGGCGAGCATTCCGAGCTTCAGGTAGCGGTCGCGGGTGCGCTCGGTGATGAGGCCCAGGCTCGTCAGGTTCGGTAGCACGGTGTGCATGTAGGCCATGCTGTTGAACTCAGCGAAGTTGGGCATCGCCAGCGCCATGCGGGTCACCTGCTCGGGATCGATGTCGTACTTGGGGCCGAGGACCCGCAGCATGTCGAGCTGCTGGTTGGCATTGAGGGCCTCGAGGACGCTGAAGGCCCACTCCTCCATCTCTGCCATCTGCTCGGGCTCGGACTCGGCCACCACCCGGCGCATCACCAGCACTCCGAACGCCGCGTGGCGGGCCTCGTCCTGCTCGACCCGGCGCAGCATCTCGGTCAGCAGCGGGTTCTGGCTCTCGCCCCGCAGCATGTCGAAGATGCCCACCGCCATTCCCTCGAACAGGCACTGCATGCCCAGGGTCTTGGTGTGGGCGCTGTCGGCGCGCAGCAACTCGTCGAGCAGGACCTTCAAGGTGGGCGCGATGGGGTAGATGGTGCCCATCTTGCGCTGGATGAACTTGGAGAGCACCTCGATGTGGCGCGCCTCGTCCACCACCTGGCTGGCGGCGTACCACTTCTCGTCCATCTCCTGGCACACGTTGGTGAGCTGGCCGCAGAGCTGCAGGGCGGCCTGCTCCCCGTGGAGAAGCTGGGAGAGCAGATAGTTGATCTCGTCGAAGGCCGCTGCCTTCTGGGTGGCTTCGTCCCGCCCCGCCATCTGGGTGACCATGGCGAGCAGCGAGGCCTGGTGACCGACCACGAACTCGTCGTTGGTGCAGGGCACCGACCAGTCCAGGTCGCTCTCGGCGTTCCACTGGTTGACCTTGCCCTTCTCGTAGAGGCTGCGCAGCTCCGCCACCCGGCTCCCGTAGTCCCAGCTCCAGTTGAGCTGGAGAGGCACGGCCACGTCCGTCTCGGCCCGCAGCTCCTCGATCGTGCTCGGCTCGACGAAATCCACGACCTCGAACTCACCGAAACGCTTGCGGTGCTCTTCGATCAGCTTCTTCATCGCGATTCTCCTCGGTTCGGGCTCTGGGGCGCGGCCAGGCCGTGGCGTAGCAATGCTTTCACCTCCTGCTTGCGTTGACGCACGGCCTCGGCGGAGAGCAGGGGGCGGTCCAGCAGATCCTCGCCGAATTTGCCGGAGGCAAAGTGGTAGACGGTGGCACCGATCAGGGTCTGCAGCGTGTGCGGAACGGAGACCGGACGCAGCGCGCCGGAATCGATCCCTTCGCGAAGCAGGTCCTGCACTCCCTGCAGGATGCCGCCCAGGGTCCGCTCCACGGCCCGCGACTCGTCCTGGGCGATCTCGGGAAGATCGTCGTCTTCGAAGAGCCCGCGCAGCAACAGGCGCGCGGTGGTGGGGTGCTCGGCCAGGGCATCCACCAGCGCATCCACGGAGGCATCGAGGCGCTCCAGCGGGCTGCGCGAATCCCCGAGCACCGGCAGGGTGCGCTCCGCGATGCGGTCGAGCACGCGGGCAAGCACCGCCAGGTAGAGGTGGGCCTTGGTCTTGAAGTGGTGGAACAGCGACGACTTGCCGAGATGGGCCGCCTCGGCGACCTCGCGCATGCCCACCCCTGCGAAGCCACGCCGGGCGAACAGGGCCTCGGCGACGTCGAGAATCTTGTCCCGAGAGCTGGGGCTGTCGGCTCGGCTGGTCATCGCGCTCCCCCGACCGATCGGTCGGACGGAGGCCCACATTAACCGACCGATCGGTCGGTCGTCAATTCCCCTGCCACATCCCAACGGGGCTCAGGGGGCGAGGACCTCGATCGGCCCGAGGCCTTCCAACGCAGGACGCAGGGCATCCGCCGGACCCACCACCACGATGCCGGCCCGGGCCGGGTGGAGCAGTCGCTGGGCGGCCTCCGCCACCTGCCCCTGGCGGGTCGACGCCACCCGCGAGCGGTAGGTGTCGAGGGAATCGGCCGGAAGCCCCTGGACGTCCAGGTCCACCAGCGCACCCGCGATGGCGGCCGGAGTCTCCAGCGAGAGGGCGAAGCGCCCGGTCAGCAACGTCTGGATGCGCCGGAACTCCTCCCCGCGTGGCGGATCGCTGCGTGCCCCCTCGACCGTCTCGAGGATGAGGTCGATCACCCGACGCACCTCGGGGATCCGGGTGGAGGTGGAGATCGCGAAGGGCCCGGCGCGACGTCGCAGCGAGAAGTAGGAGTAGACCCCGTAGGTGAGTCCCTCCTCGGCGCGCACGCGGGTCATGAGCCGGGAGATGAAGCCGCCCTGGCCGAGGTCGGCGTTCATGAGCAGGGCGGCCAGCCGCTCGGGGTCCTCGTAGGAGATCCCCTCGTGACCGATCAGGATCTGCGCCTGGCCCCGATCGGCGACGTCGACCAGCACGACCTGGCGCTCGGGGGGCGCAGGATGGGGTGCTGCCGGGCCAGACTCGGGCGCGGGCTCCCCGCTCCAGCCCCCGAAGGCCTGCTCGACCCGCGGGCGCAGGGTCGCTGGATCCACATCGCCCCAGGCCGAGAAGATCGCATTGGCAGGCGTGAAGACCCTCGCGTGGAAGACGCGGGCGTCTCCGACCCCGAGGGCCGACACGGTCTCCGCACGCCCCGCCAGCGGGGTTCCGTAGCGGTGCTCCGGATACAGCAGCTCTCCGAAGGCGCGGCTGGCCACCGACCGGGGGTCGTCCTTGGCGCGCTCGATGGCTGCCAAGAGCTCGGAGCGGGCACGCGCGGCCTCCGCCGCTTCGAAGCGTGGACGCAGCACGACGTCCGCAAGGATCGCGAGCAGGGGCTCGAGGTCCCGGGAGAGCCCGCTCACCGAGACGCCCATGGAGTCCCAGTCGGCACCGGTGGACAGCGACGCCCCGAGGGCATCCACGGCCTGGGCGAGCGCGAGGGCATCCCGCTTCCCGGCGCCCCGCTCCAGCAGGTCGGCGGTGAGGGCGGCGAGCCCGGCGGAGCCGGGGGCCACGCTGGCCGCCCCCCGTCGCAGCGTCACGGAGAGTCCCAGCCGGGGGGTCCTCGAGTCCTCGAGGATCAGGATCTCGAGCCCATTGTCCAGGCGGGAGCGGTGCAGCCGGGCCGGATCCAGCACCGGCCCTTCGCGCACGTCGGGAAGAGGCTGCTCCCAGACGGGAGGGGAGCTCGCCCCGCAGCCCAGCATCGAGATCCACGCCGCCGCGGCGGCGACGAGGGCGGGCCGCCTCACGGTGCCGGCTCGCTGGGAGGGGCCACGACCCTCACCACGCTGCTGCGGTCGCCCTGCAGATAGAGGCGGGCGACGCGTTGCACGTCGCCGACTTCCACCCGCCGGATGGCTTCGAGGCGCTCCTCGAGGGAACGAATGCGTCCCAGCATCACCGTGTCGCCCGCGATGCGGGAGGCGAGTGCGTGGGCGCGATCGAGATCCTGCACCAGACCCACCTCGAGTCCCCGCTTGGCCTTCTCGAGCTCTGCCGTACTCACGGGCTCGTCGCGCAGACGCGCGATCTCGGCCATCAGCAGCCGTTCGGCCTCTTCCACGGATCCATCCGGACGCACCGAAACGAAAGCGTAGAAGACCCCGGCATCGCGCAGCTCGTAGTACGCGCCCTGGGCTGCGAGAGCCTGCTGCGATTCGTAGACCAGCTGGCGGTAGAGCCGGCTCGAGCGGCCCGAAGAGAGAATCTCGCTGGCCACGTCGAGGGCGTCGGCATCCGGATGCCCCGTGGAGGGCGCGTGCCAGGCCGCCGCAAGGATCGGCCCCAGCAGATCGAAGTGAACCACCGCCCGGCGCGGACCGCGCTGCTCGGGCTCCTGGGTGGGGTTGCGGGGGATGCGGGGAGCCGGCCTCAAGCTCCCGAAGGCCCCCTCGATGCGCGCCAGGGTGTCCGCCTCGTCGAAATCGCCCGCCACCGCCACCACCAGGTTGTTGGGCGCGTAGTAGGTGTCGAAGAAGCTGCGACAATCCTCCACCCGGATCGTCTCCACGTCGCTGCGCCAGCCGATCACGGGATGCCGGTAGGGATGGGCCACGAAGGCCAGGGCGAAGAGCGCTTCATAGGCGCGGCCCTGGGGGCTGTCTTCGGTGCGAAGGCGGCGCTCCTCCAGCACCACCTCGCGTTCGCTCGCCAGCGATGCCTCTCCGATGTTCAGGTTCGCCAGACGCTCGGCCTCGAGCTCGATGACCAGCGGGAGGTGCTCGGCGGTGACGTCGTTGAAGTAGACCGTGACGTCCCGGCTGGTGTAGGCGTTGATGCGCCCACCCCGGGACTCGATCAGCCGCTCGTGATCTTCCGGAGCCAGGCGGTCGGTGCCCCGGAACATCATGTGCTCGAAGAGATGGGCGAGCCCGGTGTAGGACGTCTCGTCCCTCGAGCCCGCCTTCACCCAGACCTGGAAGGAGACGACCGGGGTGCTGTCATCGCGGAGCGTGAGAACCGTGAGCCCGTTGGGCAGAACGGTCGTCCGCGTGCGCATCGCGGGATCCTCGAGGGCCAGCTCGGCTCGGCCGGAATCCTGCGCCGCGAACAAGAGAAGCGATGCGATCGCGAGCCGCGCGCCGAAGAAACGCCCCATCCCCCACATGGCGGCGAACGGTATCCGGAGACTACCATCGTGTCGAGGTACCCGACGAGTCGCGATGCCGACGACGGACGACGACGAGATCCGCAGCCTGCTGCAGGAGGTCCGCAGCGTCGCCGTGCTCGGGATCAAGGACGATCCCGCAGCCGACGCCCATCGCGTCCCCGCCTATCTTCGATCCCGCGGCTACCGCATCCTGCCGGTGAACCCGGGCATCGCGTCCACGCTGGGTGAGAAAGTGGTGGCCTCCCTCGGCGAGCTGGCGGAGCCGCCGGATCTGCTGAACGTCTTCCGGGCGAGCCGACACCTGCCGCTCCATCTGCCCGAGATCCTGGCGCTGTCTCCCCGGCCCCAGGCCGTATGGCTGCAGCTCGGCATCCGCGACGACGAATTCGCCAGGCGCCTCGAGGGGGTGGGCATCCGCGTCGTGCAGGACCGCTGCCTGATGGTGGAGCACGCCCGGCTGCTTCCGCAGGAGCCGGCTTCCGGCTGAGCGCCGGAGTCGGGCGACTCACTTCATCGCTTCGAGCCGGATCACCAGGTTCCGCCCCGGGAACATGAACGAGAAGCGGCGCTCGTAGCGCGTGGGCGAGAGGCGGTAGATCCGCTTGGCCACCTTGTCGAAGATCGAGCTGCCGAACGTCACCCGACGCTCGTGGATCTCGAAGAGTGGCTCGGTGTATCGGAAGCCGAAGGGCGTGTTCTCGATGAAGTAGTCGAAGCTGCGCAGGGTGAAGTGATGCACGTGGGTCGGGTCGGCCCAGGATTGCCACGAAGTGAAGTAGGGCGTGTCGATCTCGACCCGTGCGCCCTTGCGGCACACCCGATGGATCTCCCTCATGAAGCCGATCACGTCGTGCACGTGTTCGATCACGTGGGAGCACCGGACGCGATCGAAGCTATCGTCCGTGAAGGGCCAGGGAAAGCATTCGAGCTCGCCGAGTACGTCCGCGTCCGACAGCGGCGAGCGGTCGAGGCCGATGGCACCCTCCGCCTTCTTCCTTCCGCAGCCGACGTCGAGCGTCAAGAGCGACATCGAGCCTCCTCGACGGCTTCCTGCAGCACCGTCTCCACCTTTGCGATCACCCGATCCCAGCGAAGCTCTCCGTGGGCACGCCGCCCTGCGCAGCGGCCGAGGCGTTGGCGAAGCGCATCGTCCGTGAACAGGGTCCGGATCCCGGCGGCGATGGACTCCGGGTCCGAGGAGTCCACCAGCAGGCCCGTCTCGCCGTCGAGCACCGCATCGGGGACCCCCCCCACATCGGCACCGATGGAGGGCTTGCCGCATGCAGCGGCTTCGACGTAGACCTGGCCGAAACCTTCGGTCTTCTGCCGATCGTCCACGGCCCGCGTGGTCATGATGAAGGCGTCGCATAGGTGGTAGTAGGCTGCAAGCTCCTCGGCGGACACCTCGCCGGCCAGCGCGACCCGCTCGCCGAGGCCGAGCTCGTGGGCGAGCGCCTGGAGGGACTCCCCGCTTCCGCCACCCCCCACGAGCACGTAGTGGAGATCCGAGAGCTCTTCACCGAGTCCGGCGAGGGCGCGGATCACGTAGTCCTGCCCCTTCTTCGCCCGCAGGTGGGCCGCGGTGAGCAGCACACGCTTGCCGGCGAGACCGTGTCTCTCCCGCAGACGTGACACGAGCTCCGGATCGTGCGGAAACTGCTTCGGATCGACCCCCGGGTGGATCACCCGGATGCGCTCCGGAAGGACCCCGAGCGCGAGCAGCCGACGCTCGGTCTCGTGGCAGCTCGCGATCGTTCGCTGGGAACGTTTCAGTCCCTCGACGACCCGGCGCTGCTTCCTCGAGGGCTCCCAGGCCGGAAAGATCACCTCTTCGCCGTGAATGGCGGGCACGTAGACGGTGCCGTGTCGCAGATGCAGCTGCGTGACGACCGAGCTGAAGCGGGACCAGAAGGGCAGAAAGACGACGTCGGCCCTGCGCTCTCCCACCAGCCCGCGCAGGCGCCTGCCCAGGCGCCGGCGATAGAGTGTCGAGATCCCCGAGGCCTCCGGGTAGCGCACGACTTCGAAGCCGCAGGTCTCGTCGAAGGCTCGGTCCCCGGGCATGGCACGAGCGAAAGCGGTCACGGCGTGGCCCCTCCGGGCCAGGAACTCGGCCGTCATCCGCGAGTAGGTCTCGAGTCCTCCGATCTCCGGAGGAAACTCCTTCGAGAACACCACGATGTTCATCGCCTGCGAGGGGTCCCCCCGGGCCGCCCGGCGGGCGACCGCGCTGCAATCTACTGACTCGAGAGGCGCCGGGCCAGGGCGGCGGACGGCCGCGCCTTCAGTCGCGGGACTTCGTCACACGCTGCCGAGGAGGGTGGAGTCGCGGCTGTCTCCGCTCACCTCATGGACCCAGCCATGTACGGCGCAAGCCCTCGAATCAGAGCCGCGCTGACGAGGCCCACCGTGAGCGCGGCCGCCAATCCGACGCCCAGGGGCTTGAGTCCGAGGGTGCGCAGCTGCCTGAGGTTCGTTCCGAGGCCCACAGCCGCCATGGCCACCGTGAGGCACCAGGCCGAGGCTCCCGACATCCCGCGGATCGTGTTCTCCCACGACGCGGTCGTCAGCAGACCTCCAAAGGGTGTGTCACCGAGATCGCCCACGGTTCGCACCAGTACCAGGGCGAGGAATCCGAAAACGAAGAGCGGCACCATCTGCCCGAGAGACGGCTTCTTCGTCTTGGCACGCTCCTCGTCGGCACGGTGATAGTAGAGCGCCATCAGCGGGATCACGCCGACCATGAAGAGGTTGCGGAGGAGCTTGGTGACCGTGGCGGTGTCCAGAGCCTCGGGGGCTCCGTACTGTTGCAGGTAGAGGAGGCCCGCTCCGGCGACTTGCGCCGTGTCGTGGATGGCCGTTCCGAGGAAGAGGCCGGCCAGCTGAGGGTCGCCTCCAAAGATGCCGTGGGAGAGGAACGGGTAGCTCA
Organism: Myxococcota bacterium; assembly: GCA_039714895.1. Lineage (GTDB taxonomy): Bacteria > Myxococcota_A > UBA9160 > UBA9160 > DASRUS01 > JBDLIK01. The sequence goes on from JBDLIK010000008.1 coordinate 13,612, forward strand.
TGAGCGCGAGGAGGCCGAACACCGTGATCGTGCCCACCGCGTAGCTGATTTCATCCTCATCGGCGTGGATCACGGGGCCTGTGGCCACGATCGCCGTGTTCCCGCAGATCGCCGTGCCGACCGCAACGAGCGTTCCCAGCCGCGGCGGGAGGTGGAGCAGCCGGCTGATCCAGGTCACGAGTACGAGAGCCGTGAGGATGCAGCTCGCGACGATGGGCAGCGCCACCAGGCCGATGGCCCCGACGGCGCCGAGACTCAGCCGGATTCCCAGCAGGGCCACCCCGACACGAAGGAGACGTTTCAGAGAGAGCTGCAATCCCAGCTCGTAGACCCTGGGGAGCCCCACGGTGTTGCGAACCAGAAGCCCGGTCAGGATCGCGATCAGAATCGGGCTGACCGGTGACCTCTCGAGGCCGAATGCGCGCGCTCCGAGCCAGATCGAGACTTCCCTCGCGAACAGGGCGAGGGCGAAGGCGAGGGCGAGTCCGGGAAGCAGCTGTCCCGTCATCTCCAGCAGCGAGTGACCGCGCGCTCGCCAGCCGGTCCGCTCCGCCCGCTCTTCCGCTGTCTCGGCCGGATCCGTCCACTCCGGCACACCCTCCATGCTGCCCACGAAGCGGGAGAGTTCGGGATTGAGGTAGGGGTTGGTCGACGGGAGGGGTCGCGGGGCCGATGCCACCATGAGGCTTCTCTAGATCCCCATCCCCCGCCAGAGCTCCGCGTCCTGGCGCCCGAGGCGTTCCATCGCTTCGGCGACCGCCCGGCGCTCCGACGGGGCTGCTCGAGAACCCGAACCCTCCTCCGCGCCCCCGCCAAGGCCCGAGAGGCGGTTCGCGGGTACGGCCCGGTCGATCTGTCTGGGAAAGGCAAGGTTGAGCTCCGACATGATCTGGCTGAACTCCGCGAACGTCCGGTCGAGGCCGAGCCTCGGGTTGAAGCGCTTCTCCTCCGCCACGGTCGTGACCATGCGCCCCTTGTAGTCGTGGCCGGGGTAGAGGAGCGTCTCTTCCGGTAAGGAGAAGATCCTCTCCCGCACGGAGCGGAAGAGAGCCTTCGGATCTCCTTGCTGAAAGTCCGTGCGCCCGCAGCCGCGGATCAGCAGAGCGTCTCCGGTGAACGCGGTGGCCTCGTCGAGGCACACATACGTCACGCAGCCATCGGTGTGCCCCGGGGTGAACCGGACCTCGAGACACAGGCTTCCGAGCTCGATCAGGTCTCCGTCGCCGAGCTCGCGGTCCGCGTTGGCCACGCCCGCCTTCGCACCCGCGCCGACCTGCGAGCCGAGCCTCTCCCGGAGCCGCCCCGAAGCCGTGACGTGATCGGCGTGAAGGTGCGTTTCCAGCGTGAGGCGCAGCTCGAGCCCGAGCTCCGAGAGCAGCGAGCAATCCCGATCGATCTGCTCGAGCACGGGATCGACCAGGAGCGCCTGGGCCGTCGTGGAGTCCGCCAGCAGGTACGTGTAGGACGAGGTCTCTGGATCGAAGAGCTGCCGGAAGACCGCGCGATCCCCGTTCGTCCCTCGCGGGGTCTCGGAGTACGGGTGCCGCCCTCCCAGAGTCGTCCTCCTCCCACTAGACTCCTCGGAGAGTATCCCAGGTAGATGCGAAAATTGATCTTCAATCAACTATTGGATGACTCTATAGTAGAACTTTGTTCTACCAATTATGGAGATCATGGAATGAGCCTCTCCCTCGATGAGATGGCCCGACGAATCCTGGCTTGCCTTCAGGAGGACTGCACGGTTGCCATCGCCGAGATCGCGGGGCGAATCGGACTGTCGTCGACCCCGTGTTGGACGCGGTGTATCAGCGCCTGATCTCGGTCATCGACCTGTATGACGTGAGCTCGAGCTTCGCAATGGAGCGGATCAAGTATACGACGGTGCTTCCCGTGCACTACGCGAGGACCGCATGAACATCGCCCATTGCGTGACCGAGCTGATCGGCCGCACGCCGCTTCTTCGCCTCAACGGCGTCGCCTCGACGGTTCGACCGCCCATCGTCGCGAAGCTCGAGAGCCGGAATCCAGCGAACAGCGTCAAGGACCGGATCGGACTCGCCATGATCGAGGCCGCGGAGCGCGAAGGCGCGCTGGTACCCGGCGAGACCGTGATCGTCGAGCCGACGAGTGGGAACACCGGGATCGCCCTCGCGATGGTGGCGGCGGTAAAGGGCTATCGCTGCATTCTCACCATGCCCGAGTCGATGAGTCTGGAACGCCGGGCCGTGTTGCGCGCCTTCGGTGCGAAGCTCGTGCTCACCGATGCTGCAAGGGGAATGCCGGGCGCGATCGAGCGCGCCCAGGCGCTGGTCGCGGAGATCCCGAACGCCTTCATGCCCCAGCAGTTCGAGAACCCGGCGAATCCCGAGATTCACCGCACGACGACCGCTGAGGAGATCTGGGTGGATACCGATGGCAAGGTGGACGCATTGATCGCGGGCGTTGGGACGGGTGGAACGATCACCGGCGTGGCCGCGGCGCTGAAGGAGCGCAAGCCCGAGTTCAGGGCCATCGCTGTCGAGCCAGCAGGCAGCGCGGTGCTCTCGGGCGAACCTCCGGGTGGGCATGCCATCGAGGGGATTGGCCCGGGTTTCGTGCCGGATGTCCTCGATACGAAGTGGGTAGACGGCGTCGTGAGGATCGGCAACGAAGAGGCCCTCGAGATGGCCCGTCGGCTGGCGAAGGAGGAAGGGCTGCTGTGTGGGATCTCCTCGGGCGCCGCGGTCGCGGCGGCGATCAAGTACGCCTCGGCAGAGGGCAGCGACAGGGAGCTGATCGTGGTGATCATTCCGAGCTTCGGCGAACGCTATATCCAGACGAAGCTCTTCGAACCCTACCGCTGCGAGGGCAGTGACGACCTCGGAATCTGATCCTGCTACGAGGCTTCGTCAGGCGCCTGGGCCTCGCGAGGGGGGTCTGCCGGCTCGAGCTCTCGCGCCTGATAGCGCAGCGCCCGGCGCTTCATCCAACGCACGGCGAGGACGTCCACGAGACCCACGAAGAGGCGGTTGGCGATCCCATACTTCGAGCGGCCCCGCTCCCGGGGGCGGTGGGCCACCGGGATCTCCCGGACCCGCGCACCTTCGAGGGCGAGCAGGGTCGGTAGGAAGCGATGCATGCCCCGGAAGAGCTTGATGCGCTGCAGGGAGGCGGTTCGGATCACCCGCAGCGAACATCCGACGTCGGTGACCGTCTCGCCGGTGAGCTGATTGCGGAACCCATTGGCGATTCGCGACGAGGCCCGGCGCACCCAGCCGTCTGCGCGCAGGGCACGAACGCCGTTTACCACGTCGGCATCCTCGAGTGCCGCGAGCAGCCGGGGGATGTCCGCCGGATCGTTCTGGAGATCGGCATCGAGGGTCACGGTCAGCTCGCCCCGGACCCGGGCGAAGCCGGCCTCGAGAGCGGCGGTCTGCCCGTGCCGCCCCTCGAGGACGATGATCCGGACCCGGGGATCGCTCTTCGCCAGGGCCCGCAGCCGACAGAGACTCCCATCGCGGCTGCCGTCATCCACGAAGATCAGCTCGAATCCCCCCCCGTGGCCTGCGAGCGCCGAAAGGAGCTCTGCGTGCAGACGCGGCAGGGACTCCTCCTCGTCGCGGACCGGGATCACCAGAGAAAGCTGGGGTCGATCGGCCATCGCCCCTCCTGGCCGAGCCGCCTGCCGGCCTCAGGCCTCGCGGCAGAGGATGAACCAGCTCCCCAGGTCCCGGCCGCGCCGGGCCGCGGAGCCAATGGTCACGTGCTCCGAGACCCGGC
>JBDLIK010000009.1:0-17363 GCA_039714895.1 Myxococcota bacterium
CCTTTGCCGCCAGCGTGTTGGGTCTGGTCCCGCGGCTGGCACTGGGGGTGGCGGTGGGCGCCGGGGCCGGCGTGCTGCTGGGCTTCTCGCTGCGTTGGCGCCGGCTGATCCCGGACGAGCTCGACAACATCTTCGTGCTCGGGGCCGTGCTGGTGCTCTTCGAGCTCTCCAACTCCCTCCTCAGCGAATCGGGAGTGCTGGCGGTGACCGTGGCCGGGGTCGTGCTGGGAAACTTCCCGGCCCACGTGCCTCGGGGCCTGCGCGAGTTCAAGGGGGCGCTCACCGAGGGCCTGATCGGGCTGCTCTTCGTGCTGCTGGCCGCCGACGTGGGCATCGGGGACCTGCGAGGCCTGGGCTGGCCCGGCCTGGCCACCGTGGCTGCGCTGATGTTCGTGGTGCGTCCGCTCAACGTCGCGGTGGGGACCGCGGCCTCGGATCTGGCTCCGCGCGAACGCGCCTTCATCGCCTGGCTGGCCCCGCGCGGCATCGTGGCGGCAGCGATCGCCTCCATTGCCGCCAACTACATGGAGGCCCACGGGATCGCCGGTGGTCCCGAGATGCGCGCCCTGGTGTTCCTCACCATCGCGCTGACGGTGGTCGTGCAGGGGGGCCTCGGGGTGGCTGTGGCGAGTCTCCTGGGTGTCCGGGCGCCGGGTCGGGATGCGGTGCTGATCCTGGGCGCCGAGGGGGTGGGCATCGCCCTGGCCCGCGAGCTTCAGGCCTCGGGCCGACCGGTGGTCTTCCTGGACGCCAATCCCGACCACTGCCAGGGAGTCGAGGCCGAGGGCTTCACGGTGGTCTACGGCAACGCGCTCGAGGAGCGCACCCTCGCCCGCGCGCGGCCCGAGCAGGCCGCTGCGGTGGTGGGCCTCACCCCCAACGAGACGGTCAACAGCCTGTTCGCCCGAGAGGCCCGAGAGCAGTTTCGGGTGCCCGAGAGCTACGTCGCCGTGGCGCGCGGCGAGGGCGGGCTTCCGGAGGAGATCCTGGAGCGCCAGCGGAGCCATCTGCTCTTCGACCGCCCCAAGGACGTGGCGCGCTGGAACGTTCGCTTCCGTCACGGCGATGTCAGGCAGGGGCGCTTCGTACGCAGCGGCGAGAGCGAGGCCCCGGCCGGCGCCAGCGAGACCCGCACGCCGCGCCGGCCCGACTCCTTTCTCATCCTGACTCTGCAGCGCGGTGGACGGGTGGATCCCATGCACGCAAACCTCGAGCTGCGGGAGGGGGACGAGGCCACCGTCGTGCTGCACGTCGAGGAGGAGGCGGAAGCGCTGGAGGCGCTGGCGACCCTCGGCTGGACTCCCGCTCCCGACTCAGATTCCTAGACGTGGCTCGCGGAACTGCAGCGGAGGCGGCTCCCCTGCACCCGCGGCCCGGCGGGCTGCGAGGATCCGGTCGTGGTGGGGAGACAGGGAGCACGCGGGGTCCGTGGCGGCTGGCTGCCCGGTGAGCGCGAAAGCCTGGCATCGGCACCCGCCGAAGTCACGGGACCGCTCGGGGCAGCTGCGACAAGGCTCGGGCATCCACGCCTCCCCCCGGAAGACGTTCATCCCCTGGGCCTCCTCCCAGCACTCGCGCAGCGGACGGTGGCGGACCGAGTGGAACTCGAGGCCGGGGAGTCCCGCTGCCGAGTGGCACGGGAGGACGAGACCGTCTGGCCGCACCACCAGGGTGCTTCGCGCCCAGCCCCCCATGCAGGGCTTGGGTCGGTCCGACCAGTAGTCGGGCAGGACGAACAGCACCTCGGGCCGACGGCCGTGGGGCTGCGCCCGGCGGAGCGCTTGGCGCGCTTCATCGAGGGCCTCCCGGGTGGGCAGCAGCGCCTGGCGGTTGGCGAGCGCGAAGCCATGGAGCTGGACGTTCGCCAGCTCGACGCGCTCGCAGTCCAGGCTGCGCGCCAGCTCCACGAGCTCGGCCACCCGGGAAAGGTTCCCGCGGTGGAGCACCACGTTGAGGGTCAGGGGCAGCCCCAGGGCGCGCACCTCCCGGGCGAAGCTCAGCTTGCGCTCGAAGCTGCGGGTGCCGGCCAGCGCATCGGACTCCGAGGGCCGGCTGTCCTGGATCGAGAGCTGGACGCTCCTGAGTCCTGCCGCCCGCAGGCTGCGGAGCCCCTCGGCGTCCAGGGGCAGGCCCGCGGTCACCAGGTGCGTGTAGAGGGAGGCCTCGGTGGCGCCGGCCACGATCTCCGAGAGGTCCCTGCGAGCGCTGGGCTCCCCCCCGGTGAGTCCCACGTGCACGACCCCGAGAGCCGCGGCCTCTCGGAAGACCCGCCCCCAGTCCGTCGCGTCGAGGCCGTCGCCCACCTGCGCGTAGTCCGTGGGGTTCGAGCAGTAGGGACAGCGCAGTGGGCAGCGGTAGGTGAGCTCCGCCACCAGGTTGTAGGGCCGGGGCGCCGTCACCGGGTGGGCTCGAGCACCCCGAGCCGCTCCATCTGCTCGACGAACTCGTGCACGTCCTGCTCGAGCTCCTCCACCTCCGGATGCCGTCGGAAGAGCTCCGCCGCCACCTCGTCGATGCTGCGCTCGCCGTCGCAGAGATCCAGGATCTCGCGTCCGCTGTCATTCACGCGCACGGCACGCTCCGGCAACACCACCAGAGACCGCCCGGCCTCGCCATCCGGGCGCAACAGCGCGTGGGGGGCGAGTCGCGGTCTTCCGTGGGCGTTCTCGACGGCATCGAGCAGCCGCCAGAGGATCTCGCACTTGCGCGTGAGCGCCTCCTGGCAGCGCTGCTGGTCGTCGACGCTCTGCGCCCGGTCGAGCACGTAGGCGAGACCGAAGCAGCCGTCCCGGGGGGCCTTCACCGTCCGGGTGCGGAAGTAGTGCAGCCCCTCGGTGTCCACCCAGGGATAGTGCTTCTCGAAGGCCTCGATGCGCTGGCGCATGAGGTCGCCGGCGAAGACCTCGGTGAGGGAGGCCGCCACGCTCGTCAGCAGGTCGTGGCCCTCCACGAAGCGCACGTAGTCGTCGCAGGCGACCCGGACTCCGGGAAGGACCCGGCGCAGGCCGGCGACCTCCTCTCGTTCGAGCCCCACCGCCTCGGCGAGACGGAGCCACAGCTCGAGCCCTCCCGTCTCGTCCCGAGAGCCGTCGTGGTCGTGGATGCGCTCGATCCAATTGCGACGAAATCCCGGGTCCTCGGCCTTGGAGAGGATGTGGCCGTCCTTGATGGGAATGCGGGTCTGGTAGTAGTAGCGATTGCGCACCCAGGTCCGGATCTCCTGCGGCGCGAGGCGACCCTCGTGCATACGGACGTTGAAGGGGTGGCGGTGGTGGTAGCGCTCCTCGCCGATCCGGAGCAGGCACGCCTCGAAGGCCTCCCGGGACAGCATCAGATCTCGAGCTCCAGGCCGTCGGAGGCGACCTCGACCCCCCGAGCCACCACCCGGGCGCGCTCTGTCGATCCGGCGTCGAGGAGCGGGTTGGTGTTGTTCAGATGCGTGTAGAGGCAGCGCCCGGGGTGGCCGGCGAGGAGGTCCAGGGTTCCCTCGCTGCCCGTCACCGGCACGTGGGCCATGGCGAGCGCGTCGGGTGCGCCGGGCCGCAGCTTCTGCAGCTCGTCGTTCGTGAAGAAGGTGCCGTCGACGAAGGCGACGTCCGCCGCTTCGACCTCCGCCCAGGTGCCGCTGTCCAACGCCCGGGTGCCCGGCACGTAGGCCAGCCGCCGGCCGCTCTCGGTATCCGTGAGGCGCACCCCCACCGTGGCCTCCGCGTGCGGGCTCACCCGCTCCTTCAGGTGCCCCGGCACCTTTCCGGGCACCGGGAAGAGTCTCGCCTCCAGCCGGCCCTCCCGGTCGATGGAGAGTGGCTCGTCGAGCCGCAGGGGGCTCCAGACCGGGGCGACGAGCCCGAACACGGCGTTGTGGTCGAGGAGGGCATCCCGCACCCAACGGGTGGAGAGGATCCGGTAGCAGAGCGCCTCGCGCAGCACGAGGAGACCGAGCACGTGATCGAGGTCGGCGTTGGTGAGCAACACGCTGTCCAGCGGCAGGTCGCGGGTCCCGGGCCGAGGGTGCAACGCGGGAAAGGCGGCGAGCTGATGGCGGATGTCGGGGCTCGCGTTGAGCAGCGACCAGCGCTCCCCGTCGGCGGAGACGGCCAGCGAGGGCTGCAGACGCGGCGGCAGCGCCGGATCTCCCTGGCGGGCGCGCACGCAGTTCGAGCAGCCGCAGTTCCACTGGGGCAGGCCGCCCCCGGCACAGGATCCCAGCACGCGCGCCTTCATGGCGCGGAGCATACCGCCCGAGCCCGCCGGACGCGTTCCTTCTCTCGCAGCCGACGCAGCGGCCCGGCCGGGTCAGCGGGCCAGCAGCCGTGCGTCGCGCTCGGATCGCCCCTCGTGGTTCTCGAGAATGCGCCGGGTCGCATGCTCCACGTCGAGCATGCGGCGGATCACATAGGCCTCGGCCACGTCGCGCCGGCTGGGGTCGGTCTTCGTCTGGAGCAGCAGCTCGCTGGCGGAGATCAGGTCGATCACCATCTCCGCCATGAGCTTGGCCCGCAGCAGCGCGTAGGGAGGGTCGGTGAACAGCATCCGCGCTGCCTCCTCCACGCCGGCGATGCTCCCGGCCACGCGCCGGGTGAGCGGCGCCAGATCCCCGCTGCCCACCGCCTCGAGCTCCTCCCGGATCTGCGTGAGCACCACGGACAGCGCCCCCTTGCCCATCTCGCGCAGAGCGAAGGACGCCTGGATCTCGCTGGTGCCCTCGTAGACGGTCATGATGAGGCTGTCGGCGTGGAGCTTGGCGACATCGGCCTCCATCGTGTAGCCGACGCCGCCGAAGACCTGCATGGCGTCGCGCGTCAGATCGTCGCAGATCTCCGTCGCGAAGTACTTGCACAGGGGAGTGAGCAGCCGGACGCGGCCGACGTCGCGCTCGAGATCCTTCACCAGCTGGTCCGAGCCCTCCCCCCGAGCGATGGCGGCCTCCCGAGCGAGGTTCCAGTCGAACAGGACGAGCGCCCGGAAGATCAGCGCCCGCGCGGCCTCGATGTTCACGCCCATCTTGGCGAGCAGGGTCCGCACCAGGGGCTGCTCGGCGATGGGTCGCCCGAACTGCTGGCGCTGCCAGGCGTAGCGCAAGGCGTCCTCGTAGGCGGCCTGGGAGAGCCCGACCGCCTGGGCGGCCACGCCGAGACGCGCCTGGTTCATGAGGTCGAGCATGGCCCGGAAGCCCTCTCCCTTCTCGCCGAGGCGCACGCCGACGGATCCGTCGAAGACCACCTCGCAGGTGGGAGAGCCGTGGATGCCGAGCTTCTGCTCGAGGCGCGCCACCCTCACGCCATTGGGCTGCCCGTCCTCGCGGTGCCAGGGCACCAGGATCAGGGAGAGCCCGCGGGTCGTGCCGCGGGAAGCGTCGTAGGAGTCGGCGTCCCGGGCCAGCACCAGGTGGACCTCCGCTCCGCCGTTGGTGATGAAGATCTTCTGGCCGTCCACGCGAACGCCGCCCTCGGGAAGCTCCGTGGCCCGGGTGGTGATGCCCCCGAGATCGCTACCCGCCTGGGGCTCCGTCAGGTCCATGCATCCCTGGACCTCGCCCGAGGTGAACCGCGGCAGCCAGGCCCGCTTCACCTCCGGGCTTCCGTACTTCTCGATGTCGGCGGCGGCACCGGTCTGGAGGCCCACCACGGTCATGAGGCTGGTGTCTGCCCGGGAGATCATCTCGAGCACCATGCCGTTGAGCAGCGCGGGTAGGGCGAAGCCCCCGTACTCCTCGCTCACCGGAAGGCAGACGAGGCCGCTCTCCCGGAGCTTCTCGTAGGCCTGCCGGATGTGGAGCGGCGGGACCGCGCCGCCGTCCGGCGTGAGCTCGGCCTCGGCGAACCAGCCCTCGCGGCCGGGCCGCTCGAAGCTCTCGGCCAGGGCCCCCGCCGTCTCCAAGATGGTGCGGAAGGCGCCGACCTCGGCCTCGACGTCCATCGGCCCGCCCCGGCGCAGGGTGAGCAGCCCCTCCCAGTCGACCAGCCGATCCAGATACAGCCGCATGGCGGGGTTGAAATAGTCGGTCATGAAACCTCCTCGGCGGGGGGCCGGGAGCGGCCGTAGACTCTAGCGGCACTCGGGCTGACGCGGAGTCACGGCTCCATCTTGCGATGTGCGTCACAGCCCCCGCAGGGGTGCGCCTGCTAGCATCGCTGCTCCTGATCGCTTGACCAGGACCCATCCTTGAATGCGACTGTCGGTCGGAACCCGGTGGACCCTCCGTTACTCCCTGGCCATGCTCGCCACGGTGGTCGTCTTCGCGATGATCGTATTCGACCGGGTCGAGCAGCGCTTCCAGCAGAACGCCGAGCTGCTGCTGGATCTCCAGGTGACCGAGGTGCGCGCGGCGCTCGAACGCCATCTGGACGAGCCCCAGGCCCTCGACGGGTGGCTCGATCAGAAGCTCGCAGGCGTCGGCGAGTCGCTCAGCCTGGGCGTGGCACTGCTCGACGCCTCGGGCGTGCCCATGCTCGAGCGCGGCATCTTCGAGGCGTACCCCTTCGCGCTCAGCCCGGAGATCGCCCTGGCCGTGCAGGAAGAGGGCTTCCACGCGAGTCCGCTGGGAGAGCGCTACGACCACTTCGTCACCACGGCCCCCTTTCGCGACGGCGTCCTGGTGGTCGCCATCTCCGGTCGACACTTCCTGCGGCGCACCCACCGCATCGCCAGACTCTTCCAGATTGCGGTTCCCACCATGCTCGTCCTGACCCTGGGGTTCGGCTGGTGGCTCACCCGCCGAAGCCTCGAGCCGATCTCGGAGATCACGGAGACCGCCCAGCGCATCACCGGCTCCCACATGGAGGAGTGGATTCCGACCGTCGGGACCCGGGACGAGCTGGACCGGCTCGCCGAGACCCTGAACAGCATGCTGGCCCGAGTGCGGGGGGGGATGGAGCGGTCACGGGAGTTCCAGACGCGGCTGGCCCGCGAGCTCCGGGCCCCGCTGCTCGGACTGCAGCGTGAGATCGCCGCCCTCGCCCAGGATGAGAAGCTCTCGGACTTCGGCCGGCTTCGGCTGGAGCGAGCGCTGGAGGAGGCTGAAGCGCTGGCGGAAGCGGTCCACGCCATGCTGCGTCTGGCCTGGTCGGATTCCGGCCGAGCGGCGGCCTCGCTCCCGGTTCCCCTGGCCACCCTGGTGGAGGGCGCCGCCCACAACGTCGCCCCCGCTGCGGAGCGGCGTCAGGTGGCGCTGACCCTCGGCCCGCTGGTGAGCGGGACGGTGCGAGGCGATCCCTTCTGGCTCCACCAGCTCTTCGACTCGGTGCTGGAGGCGGCGGTGGCGTCACTTCCCGGAGGGGGGACGGTGTCGGTCTGGTCCGGTGCCAGCGAGACCGAAGGCCGTTGTCTCGTCTCGATGCGCGCGCGGCCCGGGTCCCCCGGCGGCGTCGTCACCAAGGGCGATCCCGGGATCTCCTCCTCGGCGCGACTGGCCCTGGCCCGGGAGATCGCGCGGGCTCACGGAGGCCAGCTCATGGCCGAGGCCACCGAGGCGGGAGACCTCGACTACCGCCTCGACCTCCCGGCCTAGTTGTGGGTCCGCCTGCGGGCGCAGCCCGCAGGCACCACAGCTACGCTCGGCTGCGCCTCGCTGCGCGCGCCTGTCGGCGCTTGCGCTCTCTCCGCGATCTTGGGTCTCGTTCCCAACGCCCTGCGAGCGAACGCGTCCCCAACTAGGCGCGGGCGAGCGCGATCCGGCCCGGGGCGCCGGCCAGCTTCACGTCCTGCTCGAAGGCGTCCCCCTCGAGCGGGCCACCGAGGTGGAGCTCCACGGCCAGGGTCTGCTCGCTCAGGTAGTCGCGGAAGCGCAGAGCGGCCTGCTCGAAGTCTTCGGGCAGGGAGAGTGCCAGGCGGATGCGATCCGAGACGTGCAGCCCCGCTTCCTTGCGGACCTGCTGCACCGCTCGCACCAGGTCCCGAGCCAGGCCTTCCTGCACCAGCTCGTCGGAGAGCTGGAGGTCCAGCAGCACCACCGCCTCGCCCCCGGGCAACGCTTGGGCGGCAATCCCTTCTCGCACGTCGAGCCTCAGCTCGAACTCCCCGGGCTCGAGGAGCTGTCCCGCCACCCGCACCCGGCCGTCGTCGGGCTGCTCGAACTCGCCGCGCCGCGCGGCCGCCAGGACCGGCTTCATCTCCGGCCCGAGCCGCGGGCCGAGGATTCGAGCGTTCAGCTGGAGCCTCAGCGTCGCCAGATCGTCGATCTCTTCGCGCAGGATCACGTCCTTGACGTTCACCTCCTCCCGGAGAAGCTCGAGGTGGGGAGTCAGCAGCGCGACGCCGGGCCCGGCTACGGTGAGCGATGGCAGCGGTTGGCGCACCCGGACCTGGTGGCTCTCGCGAAGCGTGCGCGCGACGGAGCAGACGGCGCGCACCCGGTCCATCGTCATCACCAGCTCGGGGTCCGCCGGGAGCAGCCCGGGGTCGGGCCAGTCCAGCAGGTGCACGCTCTTCTCGGCGGTCAGCCCCCGATGGATCGCCTCGGTCACCAGGGGTAGCAGGGGGCTGGCCACGCGGCAGAGCAGCACCAGCACCGTGTAGAGAGTGTCGTAGGCGTCGCGCTTGTCGTCGTCGGCCTCTGCCTTCCAGAAGCGCTCCCGGCTACGGCGGATGTACCAGTTGGTGAGCGCGCCGGTGAATGCCGTGACGCGGCCGCAGGCGCCGGGGAGATCGTAATCGTCGAGCAGGCGCGTGCACTCCTCGACAAGCCGGCGCGCCTTGGCCAGGATGTAGCGATCCAGGGAGCCTTCGGCATCGAAGCGCAGCTCCGCCCGCACGTTGTCCGTCTTCGCGTAGAGGCAGAAGAAGTGGTAGGCGTTCCAGAGCGGGTGAAGCACGCTCTTCACCACCTCGGCGATCCCGCGGCCGTCGGGGTCGATGCGCAGCTCACCGCCCTTCAGGACCGGGGAGGAGATCAGGTACCAGCGGAGGGCGTCGGAGCCGTGGGTCTCGAAGATCTCCTCCGGGGCCGGAAAGTTCTTGAGTCGCTTGCTGAGCTTGCGCCCCCGGTCGGCCAGGATGACGCCGTGACACATGCCGTTGCGAAAGGGCGGCTTATCGAAGAGCGCGGTGGCGAGCACCATCATCGTATAGAACCAGCCCCGGGTCTGAGCCAGATACTCCACGATGAAGTCCGCGGGGAAGTGGTCCTCGAACCACTCACGGTTCTCGAAGGGGTAGTGGACCTGGGCGTAGGGCATGGAGCCCGACTCGAACCAGCAGTCGAGCACCTCCGGTACCCGGCGCATGCTGCTCTGGCCCGTCGGGTCGTCGGGGTTCGGGCGCACCAACGCGTCGATGGCCGGGCGGTGCAGGTCGTCCGGGCGCACGCCGAAGTCCCTCTCGAGCTCGTCGAGGCTTCCGTAGGCATCGAGCCGCGGGTAGCGGGGGTCGTCGCTCCTCCACACCGGGATCGGCGAGCCCCAGAAGCGGTTGCGGCTGATCGACCAGTCCCGGGCGCCCTCGAGCCACTTGCCGAAGAGGCCGTCGCGCACGTGTGCGGGGATCCAGCGGATCTCCTGGTTGAGGGCGACCATGCGATCGCGCAGCTCCGACACCCGCACGTACCAGGAGTTGACGGCCCGGTAGATCAGCGGCTCGTCGGTCCGCCAGCAGTGCGGGTAGTTGTGCACGATGGTGTCGTGGCGCAGGATGCGGCCGCCGGCCTTGAGCTCGCGGATGATGTCGGGGTTTGCATCCAGGACGAGCTGCCCCTCCCAGAGCGGAACCTCGGAGGTGAAGCGGCCCGCGTCGTCCACCGGCACCACCGCGGGGATCTCCGCCTCCCGGCAGGCCTCCATGTCCTCCTCGCCGAAGCCGGGGGCCATGTGGACGATGCCGGTGCCCTCTTCGGTGTCCACGAAGCTGCCGCCGAGCACCCGAAAGGCGTTCTCGGTGCCGTCGAAGAAGGGGAAGAGTGGCCGGTAGCGACGCCCCACCAGCCTCTCCCCGCGCACGCTTCCCACCCGGCGGGCGCCGCCGAGCTCCGCCTCGTACTTGGCGAGGGTCGCTTCCCCCAGCACCACCCGGCGACCGTCCTGCTCGAGAACGGCGTAGTCGATCTCCGGGCCCACGGCGAGGGCGAGGTTCGAGGGCAGCGTCCAGGGCGTGGTGGTCCAGGCCAGCAGGTCCAGCGGTCCGTCGTCACCCGCCTCCGGGACGAGCTCGAAGCGGACCGTGATGGCGGGGTCCTGGCGCTCGCGCAGGGCGTCGTCCTGGCGGGTCTCGAAGTTCGAGAGCGGCGTCTGGCAGGCCCAGGAGTAGGGCATCACCCGGAAGGCCTCGTAGACGAGCCCCCGGTCCCAGAGGCGTTTGAAGGCCCAGATCACGCTCTCCATGTAGGGGAGATCGAGGGTCTTGTAGCCGTTCTTGAAATCGACCCAGCGGGCCTGGCGGGTCACGTACTCCTGCCAGGCCTCGGTGTACCGGTAGACCGAGCGGCGGCAGTGGTCGTTGAAGCGGTCGATCCCGTACTCGGTGATGGCCGTCCGCCCGGAGACCGAGAGCTCCTTCTCCGCCTCCATCTCGGCGGGCAATCCGTGGCAGTCCCAGCCAAAGCGCCGCTCGACGCGGCGCCCGCGCAGGGTCTGGTAGCGCGGGATCACGTCCTTCACGTAGCCGGTGAGAAGATGTCCGTAGTGGGGCAGACCGTTGGCGAAGGGAGGTCCGTCATAGAAGACGTATTCGTTGCTGCCTTTGTGCCCGGCAGGCCGCTGCTCCACCGAGGCCTCGAAGATCCGCTCTCGGCGCCAGAAGCTGAGGATCTCCCGCTCGATCTCCGGGAACCGGGGCCGCGGATCGACGTCCGGGTAGGGGGAGTTCGACTTCTTCGGGCTCATCGTGAGTGTTCCAGGAGATGAGGCGTGGAGTCGCGGGAATCTACCGCTCGCCCCGGGGACCCACAAACGCCTCGGATACACTTGCGCCTGATGCCTGAGCTGCCCGAAGTCGAGGTCACCCGCAGGCGGATCCGGCCGCTCCTGGTGGGTCGGACCATCGCACGGGTTCGCACCACCCGACCCAGCTACTTGTTCCTCACCCCCCCCGGCGTGCTGCGGCGCCGCCTTCCGGGGCGGCGGATCGCCGGCCTCGCGCGCCAGGGGAAATATCTGCTGGCGGGTTTCGAGGATGGCAGCCGATTGGTGATCCACCTCGGAATGACGGGTCAGCTCTTCGCCGAAGGCGCGGCGAGCCCGCGGCTGCTCTCGGCCACCGCCCGCGCGGCCCTGCTTCCCGACGAGCAGCTCCGCTTCCAGCCCGATGGGCACACCCACCTGAGACTGGCCTTCCGGGACCCTGGGCCCGAGATCCTGCTGCGGGACGTGCGGAAGTTCGGCAAGGTGCTGTGGCTCTCTCCCGGCGAGGGGCACGAGCGGCTCGACCGCCTGGGGGTGGACGCCCTGCGGCTGCGTGGCGAGGATCTGGAGTCGGCGGCGCGCGGGCGCAAGGCGGCCATCAAGAGCCTGCTGCTGGATCAGGCGGTGGTGGCGGGGAGTGGCAACATCTACGCGGACGAGGCGCTCGCCCTGGCCGGCGTGCGTCCCACGCGGCAGGCCTGCCGGGTGAGCCGGAAGCAATGCGAGCGCATCGCGGAGGAGCTGCGGCGGGTGATGCGTCGCGCCATCGAGACGGGAGGATCGAGCATCAGCGACTTCGTGGCACCCGATGGAAGCGACGGAGGCTATCAGGACGAACGGCGCGTCTACGCGCGAACCGGCGCTCCCTGCCTCGAGTGCGGCGCGGCCATCCGCCGGGTGCTGATCGGCCAGAGGAGCGCCCACTACTGCCCGCGGTGCCAGCGGTGAGGGGGTGAACGCGTGCTGAGCCTGCGTGAGCTCACCCGCGCCGGGGCGATCCTCGCGGAGCGACTGGGCGGGGCACGCCTGGCGCGAACGGTCCAGCGCGGGCGCTTCGAGCTCGTCCTCGTGCTGGAGACGGGCGGCGGCGGGGAGCCCCGCCGCAAGCAGGCTCTGCTCGCCTCCTGCGCGCCGCGTCTCGCGCGCCTCTCGCTGCTCGCCGAGGCTCCGCCTGCACCGAAGGCGCTGGCCTCGCTTCCCCAGTACCTCCACGCCCACGGTCGGGGTTTGCGCCTGGCCCAGCTCAGCGTGGCCGCGGGCGACCGCATCGCGCGGCTGCGTTTCACCGGGCCCGAAGAATCTCTCGAGATCGTGCTCGCTCTGATGGGGGGACGGAGCAACCTCTACGTCCTCGATGCCGAGGGGAAGCTACGCATGGCGCTGCGACCGGTGGAGCAGACCCGCCGCGACCTCGCCCTCGGCAAGCCCTGGCGGGATCCCGAGGCAGCGGCACGGCCCGAGGGCGACGACCGCTTCGAAGACCTCGCCGACGATGTCTTCTTCGAGGCCCTGGAGGCCGAGGCCGCGCAGCTCGAGCGCAGCGGTGACACCCGGGGCAGCGTCTCCACCCTGCGCCGAGCGCTGCGTCGGCGCATCCAGACCCTGGAGCGCAAGCAAGCGCTGCTCGAGCAGGACGAGGCCGCCGGCGAGCGTGCCGTGGAGCTCGAACAGATGGGCGAGCTCCTCAAGGCCAATCTGCATCGCGTCAAGCGCCGGGACCCGGAGCTCCAGGTGGCCGAGCCGGGCTCGGGGAAGCCACGCACGATCCCTCTGGATCCCGCCCTCGGCCCCGGGGAGAACCTGGAGGCGATCTTCCGTCGCTACCGCAAGGAGCTCAAGCGGGCGAAACGCGCGGGGGTGGAGGCGCCCGAGGTGCGCGGGCAGCTCACGCGAATGCGCGGGCTCGCGGACGAGCTCGAGGGCCTGGCCGAGGCCGGTGCCGAGCCCGCGGCCTTCGAGGCGCTGGCCGCGCAGCCGGAGCTGGCCCGCCTGCTCGAGCGCGCGCGGCCGCCGAGCCGCCCGCCGGGCGAAGGGGCCCGGAGGCGTCCGGCGGGGGTATCGGCGCGGCTGCTCCCCAAGCGCTATCGCAGCCGCACGGGGCTCGAGATCTGGGTGGGCAAGAGCGACGAAGGCAACGACCACCTCACCACCCGGCTGGCGCGCGGCAAGGATCTCTTCTTCCACCTCGACGGATCCCCGGGAAGCCACGTCGTGCTCCGGACCGAGGGCCGGGCGGATCCGCCCTCCGAGGCGCTGCTCGAGGCCAGCGAGCTCGCCGTCCACTTCTCCAAACAGCGAGGTTCTTCGCGGGCTGGCGTCCACGTGTCCCCCATCAAGAACGTCCGCAAGCCCTCGGGCGCCAAGCCGGGCCTGGTGATGGTGACCGGCGGCCGCACCCTGGCGCTCCGCCACGACCCCGCCCGACTTCGCCGCATCCTGGAAGCCCGGATCCCGGAAGAGGAATAGACGGTAAAGGCCCCTCCCGGGGCATCCGATCCGCTCCACGGCACCCCTTCGCGAGGCCCGCCGTGTCCACCAGCGTTCATGACCTCAAGACCCTGGTTCTCTCCTTCCACCCGGCCGTGGCCATCGAGACGGTGGAGGAGGAGAGGGTCGAGGGGCTGCTTCGGGAGGTAGCTGCCGATCTCTCCATGCCGCTGTACGAGTGGACGCTCACCCAGGGACTCACCCAGGCGGGGGACGACCTGCTGCACCGCACCACCGCCGAGCCCCGGGCACTGCTCCAGCACCTGCAGGGCCTCACGCTCGAGGCCGTCTTCCACCTGAAGGACTTTGCCCGGCACCTGGAGGAGCCGGCGGTGGTTCGCCAGCTCCGCGACGTCCTGCGCGCCTACACAAGGACCCGCTCCACGCTGGTGATCACCGGGGCACGGCTCCGCTTTCCGCCGGACGTCGACTCGGAGGTCGTCCACTACGACCTGTGCCTGCCCGGGCCCGAAGAGCTTCTCGCGGTGGTCTCGGCCGTGGTCGGATCTCTCTGCCGGGACCGCCGGCCACCCCCGCGCAGTGCCCTCGACCAGGTGGTTCGCGCGCTCTGCGGCCTCACGCTCAACCAGGCTCGCCAGGTGGTGGCCCGGGTGCTGATCGACGACGGCGCGCTGCGCCCGGACGACCTTCCCCGCATCCTCGACCACAAGGCGCGCCTGCTCGGCGGCGACGGCCTGCTCGAGATCTACCCGGCTGCCGACAACCGCTTCGAGCTCGGTGGCTTCGGACGCCTCAAGCAGTGGCTGGGGAGAGCGCGGGTGGGCTGGAGCGCCGAGGCGAAGGAGCTGAACCTCAGTCCGCCCAAGGGGATCCTGCTGGCCGGCGTGCAGGGCTGCGGAAAGTCGCTGGCCGCCAAGTGCATCGCCCGGCAGTGGCGGCTGCCGCTCCTCAAGCTCGATGCCGGACGCCTCTACGACAAGTACGTGGGCGAGTCCGAGAAGAACCTGCGCCGCGCCATCGCGGTGGCGGAGTCCATGGCGCCCTCGCTCTTGTGGATCGACGAGATCGAGAAGGCATTCGGGGCGGCCCGGGAGGGAGCCGGCGATGGCGGGGTCTCCCAGAGAATCTTCGCCACGCTGCTCTCCTGGCTGCAGGAGAAGCGCGCCGAGGTCTTCGTGGTGGCCACGGCGAACGACGTCTTCGGGCTGCCCCCGGAGCTGCTCCGCAAGGGCCGCTTCGACGAGCTCTTCTTCGTCGACCTGCCGGACCTGCAGGAGCGCGAGGCGATCTTCCGCATCCACCTGCGCAATCGCAGGCAGGACCCCGAGGCCTTCGAGCGGATGGCGCTCGTCGAGGCGAGTGCGGGCATGAGCGGGGCGGAGATCGAGCAGGCGGTGATCGGAGCCCTCTACCGGGCGCTCCACGAGGGTCGGCCGCTGACGACCGAGCTCGTGCTGGACGAGATCCGGCAGACCGTGCCGCTCTCGGTCACCCGCAGCGAGGACATCGAGCGCCTGCGTACGCTCGCACGCGAGCGCTTCGTCCCGGTACGCTAGGGGCCGTCCGGAAGCGACCGTCTCTTCCAGATCGCGAACAGCGCCGGATACACCAGGAGCTCGAGGGCGAAGGACGTCGTGAGCCCTCCGACCATGGGAGCAGCGATCCGCTTCATCACGTCGGCTCCGGTGCCGGAGCTCCAGAGCAGCGGCAGCAGCCCCGCGGTCATCGCCACCACGGTCATCAGCTTGGGGCGAATGCGCCGCGCGGCACCCTCCACGATCGCGTCCTCGAGGTCGCCCGGGTGGCGGAGCCTGCCTTCCGCCGCGTGCTTGCGATGGGCGAGGGTCAGGTAGAGCAGCATCATGACGCCCGTCTGCGCGTCGAGGCCGGCCAGAGCGATGATCCCCACCCAGACGCCGATGCTGATGTTGTAGTCGAGCAGGTAGAGCAGCCAGAACGCTCCGATGACCGAGAACGGAACCGCCAGCAGCACCATCCCGGTTTCGACCAGCGATCGCGTATTCAGGTAGAGAAGCAGGCTCACCAGCAGGATCGTCAGCGGGACGACGAGCTTCAACTGCTCCTTGGCCCGCTCGAAGTACTGGAACTGGCCGGCCCACGCGAGCCGTGTCCCGGCCGGGAGCTGGACCTGCTCGGCGACGGCACGCTTCGCGTCGTGGACGTAGTCGACGATGGGGCGGTCTCCTACGTCGACGAATACGAACCCCACCAGCTGGCCAGACTCGCTGCGCACGAAGGGCGGGCCCATCACGAACTCGATCTCGGCCAGCTGGGAGAGCGGCACCTGGGCACCCTGGGGCGTCGCCACCAGGACCCGGCCCAGGGCGTCGAGGTCCTGGCGGAAGTCGCGGGCGTAGCGGACGTTGATCGGATAGCGCTCCCGCCCCTCGACGGTCTGGGAGACGTTGCGCCCGCCCACGGCCGTCTCGACGATCTCGTTGAGATCCCGGACCCGCACGCCATGGCGCGCGGCCTCCTCGCGCCGGATGCGGACGTCGAGGAAGAAGCCTCCGGTGAGACGCTCGGCGACCGCGCTCCGGGTGCCCGGGACCCCGGCCAGGACCCTCTCGATGGCGGTGGCCGCCTGCTCGATGGTCTCGAGGTCGTTCCCGAAGACCTTGATGCCGAGCTGGCTGCGGATCCCGGTCGCGAGCATCTCGGTGCGGGTCTGGATCGGCATCCAGAAGAGGTTCGGCATGCCCGGATAGCGGAGCTTCTGGTCCATCTCCTGGATCAGCCGCTCCCAGGTCATTCCCTCCCGCCACTGGTCGCGGGGCTTGAGGGTCACCACCGTCTCCACCATGGAGAGCGGCGCAGGGTCCGTGGGCGTTCGCGCGCGCCCGATCTTGCCGAAGACCCGGGCCACCTCCGGGAACTCCATCAGCTCCTGGTCCATGCGCTGGAGTACGCCGGCCGCCTCGGTGATGGACATGCCCGGCGGTGCCGTCGGCATGTAGAGGATCGTGCCCTCGTTGAGCGGCGGCATGAACTCGGTTCCGAGCTGAAGCGCCACCGGGACCGTCGTCGCCATGAGGGCCAGCGCTCCCAGGATCACCCAGCCCCGCCGTCGTACGACGAATCGCACCACCGGAGCATAGGCACGTATCAACCAGCGGTTCAGCGGGTGGTTCTCTTCGTGTCGGATCCGACCCCGGATCAGGAGCGCCGCCAGCGCCGGCGTGAGGGTCACCGAAAGAACGGCCGCGAAGCCCATGGCGTAGGTCTTCGTGAAGGCCAGCGGCTTGAAGAGCCGCCCCTCGGTGGCCTCGAGCGTGAAGATCGGCAGGAAGGAGATGGTGATCACCAGCAGCGCGAAGAAGACGCTCGGGCCGACCTCCTGCATGGCGCCCAGGATCACGGCGTTCCTCGAGCCCGGGCGATCCTCCTGCTCCCACTCCTCGAGCCGCTTGTGGATGTTCTCCACCAGGATGATCGAGGCATCCACCATCGCCCCGATGGCCACCGCGATCCCCCCGAGCGACATGATGTTGGCCGTGAGCCCCTGGGTGACCATCGGAATGAAGGCGAGGACCACACCCACCGGGATCGTGAGGATCGGGATGAGGGCACTGCGCACGTGGAGCAGGAAGACGAAGATCACGACCGAGACGATCAGCATCTCCTCGAGGAGCGTCCGCCGCAGCGTATCGATGGAGGCCTCGATCAGCTCGGAGCGGTCGTAGGTCACCACGACCTCGACGCCCTCTGGCAGCCCGGCCCGGAGCTCGCCGAGCCGCCTCTTTACGGCATCGATCACGCGCAGCGCATTCTCGCCGTAGCGCATGACCACGATGCCGCCGACGACCTCTCCCTCCCCGTCGAGCTCGACCAGCCCCCGGCGCATGTCGGGACCGAACTGCACGGTCGCCACGTCCTCGAGGTAGACCGGAGCGCCGGTGTCGCTCACCCGGAGCGGCACGCGGCGCAGGTCCTCCACCTGACGGATGTAGCCGCGCCCGCGAATCGCGTACTCATGGCCGGCGAACTCGATGGTGCGGCCGCCCGAGTCCTGGTTCGACTCGCGAACCGCGCGGATCACGTCCTGGATCGAAACGCCCAGGG
>JBDLIK010000010.1:0-16686 GCA_039714895.1 Myxococcota bacterium
GCAGGAAGGCCTCGTAGTCGCGCCGGCCCGGGGCGTGGATGCCGATCCAGTACCCCAGGGTCGTGAACACCCCCGGCTCGTTCAGGATCATCCACTCGTCGACGCGGTCTCCGAGGGCACGGACCACGACCTCTGCGTAGTCCGCGAAGCGTCCCGCCAGGTCGCGCTCGGGCCAGCCGCCGGCGTCCTCGAGGGCCTGGGGCAGGTCCCAGTGGAAGAGGGTCGGGAAGGGGCGGATGTCCGACCCCAGCAGGAGGTCCACCAGGCGGCTGTAGTAGTCCACGCCCTTGGCGTTGACGGTCCCGTGGCCGTTGGGCTGGATGCGCGGCCAGGAGATCGAGAAGCGGTAGCTCGTGAGGTTCATCTCTCGCAGCAGGGCCACGTCCTCCTC
The DNA here is from genome assembly GCA_039714895.1 of Myxococcota bacterium. Classification (GTDB taxonomy): domain Bacteria; phylum Myxococcota_A; class UBA9160; order UBA9160; family DASRUS01; genus JBDLIK01. The sequence continues at coordinate 392 of JBDLIK010000010.1, forward strand.
GACGCGGTGGTAGGAGTCGCAGGCGCGATCCCCGGTGTCGCCGTTGCGGATGCGCCCGGAGGAATGGGCGAAGCGGTCCCAGATGGATTCGCCCTTGCCGTCTTCGTTCCAGGCGCCCTCGATCTGGTACGAGGCCGTGGCGGATCCCCACTGGAAGCCTTCGGGAAAGCGGATGCGGGCCATCGAATCTCCCTGGAGGTGCGTCTCGCGGACGCTCATGGTATCCGAGAACCCGGTCCGCGGGCGGTCCGGGTGGGCCGTGGGGGTGCTCCGCGGACCCGGGGCGGGGATGACCCTGGAATCGCGCATCAAGCAGCTGGCCCTGGCTGTGGGCTTCGACCTGGTGGGCATCGCCCCGGCGCGCCCCACGCCCCAGACCGAGTTCCTGCGCGAGTGGCTGGAGCGGGGCTATGCGGGGGAGATGGGCTGGATGGAGCGCCGGCGCGAGGAGCGGGTCGATCCCCGCCGCGTTCTGGACGGGGCGGAGAGCATCGTCGCGGTCGGCCTGGTCTACGACCCCGGCGACGACGGCCGGGCTGCGAGGCCGGGCGGCGGGGAGATCTCCCGCTACGCCGGCGGGGACGACTACCACGACGTGCTCCTCGAGCGTCTCCGGGCCCTGGAGGTGGGCATCGAGGCGCTGGTGGCCCGGCCCCTGCGGTCGCGGGCCTACGTGGACACGGGACCGGTGCAGGAGCGTGTCTACGCCTGGCTGGCCGGGCTCGGCTGGATCGGCAAGAACACCTGCCTGATCCACCCCGCCCTCGGCTCCTACGTCTTCCTCGGGGTTCTGCTCACCGACCTCGCCCTGGCCCCGGACGCGCCGGAGCCGGATCACTGCGGCACCTGTCGCGCCTGTCTCGATGCCTGTCCCACCGACGCCTTCGTCGCGCCCCGGGTGCTCGATGCAAGGCGGTGCCTCTCGTACACGACCATCGAGCTTCGCGATGCCATCCCCGAGCCGCTCCGCGCCGCGCAGGGCGAGCGCCTGTTCGGCTGCGACGTCTGCCAGGAAGTGTGTCCCTGGAACGAACGCCGGGGCCGGGAGGTTCCGCCGGACCCGCTGGGGCTCCGGGCCCGTCTGCGGCCCCGGCGCGACTGGCTGCGCCCCACGCTGGAATGGGTGCTCTCCCTCGACGAGGAGGCCTGGCGCGCGAGCACCCGGGGCAGTGCCCTGCGCCGGGCCAAGCACCGCGGGCTCCTGCGCAACGCGCTGGTGGCGGCGGGGAACTCCGGAGATCGCGCGCTCGGGCCGATCCTGCGACGCTTCGCGGAGGGAGAGGATCCGCTCCTCGCGGAGCACGCCCGCTGGGCCCTCGACCAGCTCGGAGGGGCTGCGGGCTCCGCCCGCAGCCATCGGTAGTGTAGGTGGGGTCAGCCGCCCGGCTTGCGAGCGAGCAGCTGGGCCAGCGCAAGCGGACGCGGACCCGGGGTCCAGCCCTCCGCGTACTCCAGGACCTCCAGCGTGGGGAAGAGCCGAGCCAGCTCTCCCTCCTCCAGCAGGAACGCCGGATTCCCAGGCCCATGCGAAACTTCTCTCTGGTGAAGGGTGAAGGTCTCGTAGAGCAGCAGGCCCCCGGGACGAAGGCAGTCGACGATGGGACCGGCCAGCGGCCGGAAGAGGTAGCGGAACACCAGCACGGCCCCGAAGCGGCCGGGGGCGAAGGGCCAGCCCCGCCCGGACTCGAGGTCCACGGCGATGGCCGAGGGGCCTTCGAGAGGCGCCGCCCGAAGCCCGCGCAGCGCCAGGCGGTCCCGGTCGGCGGCAACGACCTGGGCGCCGAGGGCGTGGCTGGCGAGGGCGTGCCGTCCGCGACCGCAGGCGAGGTCGAGCACGGGCCCCCGACGGGCGGCCGCGCGCAGAAGGTCGCAGTGGCGCCGGAAGAAGGGCGAGGGCGGCGCCGCCTCAGCCGTCGCCACGGCGCTCGGCGAGGACGGCGACGAGGCGGGCGGGATGGTCGGTGACGATGCCGTCCACCCCGAGATCGAGCAGCTCGTGCATGGTCGCCGGGTCGTTGATGGTCCACACGTGGACCTCCACCCCGCGGGCATGCGCGGCACGCAGCAGCTCTCGGGTGACGAGCGGGCGACCCCCGAAGCTCTCGGGAATCTGCAGCGCCATGACCTCCCCGGGAGGCTCCGAGCCCTCGAGCGCTGCACGCACGAACGCCACCACGTCTCCCGTGCAGGCGCCGAGCGCCACCGCCACGCCGCGGCCGGCGACCTCCTCGCGCAGCCGCTTCATGGTTCCGTCGTCGCCGGCCGTGAGCAGCGTGCGATCGGCGCGCGCGTACTCCGCCACGAGGGCGAGGCTCTCGCGGACGAGCTCCGGGCGTGCATCCTTGAGCTCCAGGTTGAAGCGAGCGTCGGGCAGCGCCTCGAAGGCAGCGCGGAGGGTGGGGATGCGCAGACCGCGGTCTCGGAACGGGTGGCTCGCGCCGCCGTCGGGGGAGAAGTGATAGCCAGCGTCGAGCGCGGCGAGAGCGTGGCTCTCGAATCCCGCGATGGGTCCGCGGCCATCGGTGGTGCGGTCCACGTCGGCGTCGTGGCACAGCACGGGAACGCCGTCGCGCGTCAGCTGGACGTCGCTCTCGAGGATGTGTGTCCCCGCGGCCAGGGCGTGGCGGAATGACTCCAGGGTGTTCTCGGGACGCTCGCCGGCCGCGCCGCGATGTCCGATCACCCGCGGAGCCGCGCCATCGAAGTAGGGGTGACCCACGGCACTAGGGTATCATGCGCGCCCCCATGGGCGTGCTCACCCGCGACGCGATCCGGCGCGAGCTGGATGCCGGGCGCCTCCGCGTGGAGCCGTGGTCCGACGACCAGCTCGGACCGGCCTCCATCGACCTCAGCCTCGGTGACGAGATCCGACTCATCGAGCCAGTCGGGCCTCCGATCCCAATCGACACCGATGTGGACTATCGCGATCACACCCATGTGCGCTCCCTCGAGGAGCCGTATCCCCTCGGTCCCGGGACCACCATCCACGGCATCACCCGCGAGCGCATCACGCTGCCCGCCGATCTCTGCGGCTTCCTCGAGGGCCGCAGCCGCTTCGCCCGGCTCGGGCTGATGATCCACGTCACCTCGGCCTTCGTGCAGCCGGGGGTCTCCAACCGCCAGGTCCTGGAGATGAGCAACGTCTCTGGACGCACGCTGGAGATCCGGGCGGGGGTGCGGGTGTGCCAGCTGGTGCTGCTGCGAACCGAGGAGCAGGCCGTCTATCGCGGACGCTTCTCCGAGCAGGAGAGGCTGTAGTTTGAGAGCGGTGGCGCAGCGGGTCTCCCGCGCGCGGATCCGGGTGGGCGGAGAGACCGTGGGCGCCTGGGACCTGGGTCTGCTGGCCCTGGTCGGCGTGGGACTCGGGGACGACGAGGCGGCGGCGTCCGAGCTGGCGCGACGTCTGGTGGAGCTGCGGGTATTCGCCGACGGCGAGGGACGCATGAACCGCTCCCTGCTGGAGGTGGGAGGGACCCTTGGCGTGGTCTCGCAGTTCACACTCTACGGGGACGCCCGCCGCGGGCGGCGACCCTCCTGGGCGGGCGCGGCTCCGGCCGATCGGGCCGAGGGGCTGGTGGAGACGTTGGTGGCCACGGCCCGGGCCCTGGGGGCCCCGGTGGAGACCGGGCGCTTCCGCGCGCAGATGGAGGTCGAGCTGGTGAACGACGGCCCGGTCACCATTCTGCTCGATACCGACAAGGTGTTCTGAGCCCTCCCCTCGGGGGCCAATCAGGCTGCCCCGCTGGGCGCCGATGAGGTGGAACGAAACCGTCTCGCTGGTCATCCTAGGGGCACCGCCATGGCCGACACGCTGACGATCGCCTCTCTCGGGGCTGCCTTCGCCGCCGGGCTCCTCTCGGTGCTGTCCCCCTGCGTGCTGCCGCTGATGCCCGCCTATCTCTCCCTCGTCTCGGGGCTCTCTCTGGAGGAGATGCGGGAGGGCGGCGGAGAGCAGGCGCTGGTGCGCCGCCGGGTCCTCCAGGGCTGTGTGGGCTTCTGTCTCGGCTTCTCCACCGTCTTCGTCATCCTGGGAGCCAGTGCCACCGCCCTCGGGCGGGTGCTGCGCACCTGGCACGTGACGGTCTTCGGCTGGGATCTCGGGGTGGCCCAGCTGGCGGGGCTCCTCATCATCGTGATGGGCCTCCATGTGGCGGGCCTGCTTCCCATTGCGGCGCTCTACCGCGAGCGCCGCATCCAGGCCGCGGTGGAGACCCGCAACTGGATCGGCACCTTCCTGGTGGGGGCCGCCTTCGCCTTCGGCTGGTCGCCCTGTATCGGACCGATCCTCGGCGGCATCCTCACGCTGGCGGGAGCCCGGGACACGCTGGGTCAGGGGATGTTCCTGCTGGCGATCTATTCCGCCGGGCTCGCGGTTCCGTTCCTCGCCGCCGGCTTCAGCGTGGAGCGCTTCTTCGAGCACTTTCGCCGCATCCGACCCTACTTCCGACGCATCGAGCTGGCCTCGGGCCTGCTGCTGGTCGCCATCGGCGTGTTGGTGATCACCGACCAGCTCGTCCGACTGAATGGCTACTTCTCGTTTCTCAACGACGTCGTCGCGGCGGCCGAGCAGGTGCTGCTGTGACCGCCCGTCCAGGCGTTCTGCTGCTGGCGCCCCTGCTGGCGCTCGGTTGCCCGGGCGTGGTGCCCGAAGAGGTCGCCGAGGAGCCGGCGGCCGAGTGGGCGCCTCCGGCTCCGGACTTCTCCCTGCGCGATCTCGACGGCAACCAGGTGACCCTCGAGACGCTGCGCGGTCGCGTGGTGGTGATCGACTTCTGGGCGACCTGGTGCGCCCCCTGCGTGTTCCAGATCCCGGTGCTCAACGCCTTTGCGGCCGCGCACGCGACCGAGGGCGTCACGGTCCTCGGCATCTCGGTGGACGCGGATGGCCAGGAGGCGGTGCGGGCCTTCGCGGAGCAGCACGGGATCGCCTACCCGGTCCTGCTGGGCGACGAGTCCCTGGCCCGGCAGTTCGGCGCAGTGGGCTTTCCCTCTCTGTTCGTGGTCGCTCCGGACGGAACGCTGGACTCGTCCCACGTGGGCATCGTCGAGGCGGCAACCCTCGAGGCCGCCCTGTCCCGGGCTCGCCAACGCCCGGAAGGTGCCTAGCCCGCCGGGCTGGGCTCAAGTCGGGCCTGCGAGCGGTCGAAGCCCGGGGGGTGGAGGACCAGGGACTCGTCGAGCGCAGCCCGGAGGACACCCGGGGCGTCGTGCAGCGCAGCTTCGAACGGACCGTGGGTCCCGGCGAGATCATCTTCGATGCCGGGGACGCGGAGGGGCCGCTGTTCGTGATCCAGGCCGGCGAGGTGGAGCTGGCGCGCCCGGGTCCCGAAGGGCCCCATGGCGTGGCCCGTCTGGGCCCCGGCGACCTCTTCGGGGAGCGCTCGGTCCTGCTGGGCGGACACCGCCGCCTGCGCGCCACGGCCGTGAGCTCGGCCCGTCTGCTCGAGCTCGAAGGGGCCACCCTCCAGGCCATGTGCCTGGATCGGCCCGAGATCGCCCTGCGCCTGGTCCGGAAGCTGGCCGGTCGGGTGATCGACCTCGAACAGCGTCTGTCCGCCCTGGGCGTCGACGACCTGCTGCGGCCGGTGGTGCGTGTGTTTGCGCGCCGGGCCGAGCCGGGGGAAGAGGGCGCCCGGGTGGCGATCCCGCTGCGACGCATTGCCCACGAGTCGGGCCTCAGCATGCTCGAGGCCCATCGGGCGCTCCAGCAGCTGCTGGAGGAGCGGCTGGTGAAGCTCGTCGACGATGTTCTCCACATCCCGGATCTCGACGCCCTGCTCGCCAGCATCGAGTGAACGCGTCTGATAGCGTTCTCCCCGTAGGGGGGGAAGGCTCGAATGCGCAGCGGGGTCGCCGTCTTGGCCGCGGTCATCTGCAGCCTTTCGGCCGTGGCCCAGGCGCAGAAGCTGGGCCTCACGCGCCAGCCGGTCCACGTGCGCTCGGACTCCCTCGAGTACGAGCGCGAGCGCAACGTCTGGGTGGCCCGGGGCAACGTGGTGATCGACCAGCCCACGCGCCGCCTCAGCGCAGACTGGGTGAGCTTCAACCCCGAGACCCGCCAGGGGGTGGCCTCCGGCAACGTGGTGGTGACCGAAGGCGAAGATTCCGTGGTCGCCAGCTTCGTCTACTTCGACGTGGACACCCTCGAAGGCATCCTCTTCGATGGAGAGCTCGACTCGGCGACCAGCGGCTTCCGCCTGCGGGGCGAAGAGGTGCGCAAGACGGGCGAGCTCAGCTACGTGTTCCGCAACGGCTCCTTCACCACCTGCCGCTGCGAGGACGACGCGGAACCCTGGACCATCGAGGCCGACGAGGCGGATCTCGAGGTCGAGGGCTACGGGACCGCGCGCAACACCACCATCGAGGTGCTCGGGGTTCCGGTGGTGTGGATGCCCTGGATGATCTTTCCGCTCATGACCGACCGGCAGTCGGGGGTGCTGTTCCCCGAGTTCGGCGCCTCGGACCGCTCCGGGGGCGACATCGGACTGCCGATCTTCTGGGCGGCTCGCCACAACGTGAACGTGATCTTCACCCCGCGCTACCTCTTCAAGCGGGGCTACAAGCAGGACGTCGCCGTCGAGTACGTATTCGGAGAACGCTCCTGGGGTGAGCTCAACGGCGGGGTGCTGCCCAACGACAACGAGGCGAGCGAAGAGGCCGCCGCCGAGTCCGTGAACGAGTTCCGCTGGGGCTTCAATTGGAAGCACGATCAGTGGCTGTCCGAGGACTGGCGCTTCAAGGTGGATGCGGTGGCGACCTCGGACAATCTCTACAGCTTCGACTTCAACGACCTGCGCGAGTACCGCAACGATCGCTTCCTCGAGTCCGTCGCCTTCCTGGGCGGTGAGCTGGTGGAGTCCGGCCCGCTGGCGGGGCTCGGCGCGGTGGCCTCGCTGTGGTGGGCCGACGACCAGCAGAACCCGGACAGCGACGATCGCGACGAGTTCCTGCTCCAGCGTCTCCCGGAGCTGGAGGTCGACCTGCCCAGCCGGCCCCTCACGCTCTTCGGTGTCGAGGTGGCGCCGTCGTTCGATCTGCAGTTCACCAACTACTGGTCCCGCCGCAACGTGGCCGACGTCTATCCCGGGGTCAGCATCCTCGGTGATTCTCTCTTCGCCGATACCGGCGTGGACGCGATCCCGTCGAAACTACTCATCCCGGGCCCAGGCTTCGAGCGCCTTGCGGACGGCCAGCGGGCGCCGGTGAACCGCGACCCCAACAGGGACGACTTCGACGCGGCGACCAGGCCAGGGGGCACCGAGGACGACAAGCGCTTCACGGAGGGGGAGCCCATCGCCGACGACGGACAGAAGCTGGTGCTGAACCCCCGGCTGGCCATGCCCTTCGACGTCCTGGGGGGCCGGATCGAGATCTATCCGGAGGCGGGCTACCTGGGCACCTTCTACGACGCCAGCAAGGGGGGCAGCGCCGATCGCCAGGCGTTCACGGGCCAGCTGATGGCGGCCACCCGGCTGCGGCGCAGCCTCGGGCTGCCCTTCGGGCAGGGCGAGGCCGTGCACCTGCTGGAGCCCCGGCTCGCCTGGACCTACCTCTCGCGCTCCTCCCAGGACGACAACCCCCTCTTCGTGCCCGAAAGCGCCGTCCCCCAGGACCGCCTGCGCCAGCTCGAGCTCTTCAACGTCACCCGCGACTACGCGGACCGGCTGCCGCGCGCCAATGCCATCACGCTGGCCTTCGACAACAAGCTCTACACCCCGGACCCGGCGGGCTTCGGCCGGCTCTATGCCGACTTCACGCTCTCGAGCCAGTACTCCTTCGTCGAAGACGCCTTCGAACCCGTGTACCTCGATGGCACCGTGTACCCGGCGCGGGGCTGGCGGAGCCGCTTCAGCGTTGGCTTCGACATCGACGAATCCCGCGTCTCCGAGGGCTACTTTCAGCTGGGCTGGAGCAGCCCGAAGGGCCATGACCTCGTCGTGGGCTACCGCTACGTCCGGAATATCCCGCCGTTCTTCGAGTCGTTCCGCTCCGGGAACGATCGCTTCGACGACTTCGACAGCAGCCTCACCCGGGTGAACCAGCTCAACGCCCGTGCCCGCTGGGCTGTGACCCCCTACTGGGGGATCCTCTACAACGGCAGCTACTCCTTCGACGGAAGCATCACGTTGGGGAACGCGGCCGGCGTCGAGTACCTCTCCCGCTGCCGCTGTTGGGCGATCGCCGTCGTGGTGGATGACGAGCGCGGACGCGGCGTCGACGTGAGTGTTCGCTATCGACTGGTGGGGCTCGGCAAGGACGAAGATCCCGTGCGCCCCTTCGCGGGAGGGCGACGGGGCACGCAGCTTGACTCGACCGGCTCGCTTTGATAACAACCGGAATCCATTGAAGTTTTCGCGGCGCCGCGCCGGCGACCCCCCGTGAACCTCTTCCTCATCGACAACTACGACTCGTTCACCTTCAACCTCGTCCAGCAGCTCGGTGAGCTGGGGGCGGCGGTCGAGGTGCTGCGCAACGATGCCGTCGACCCGGAGGTCTGCATCGGCGGGGCGCCCCACGGGCTGGTGATCTCGCCGGGGCCGGGACGCCCCGAGCAGGCGGGGTTCGCCCTCGAGGTGCTGGAGCGCTGCGCCAAGGCCGGGATTCCCGTGCTCGGCGTCTGCCTCGGCCTCCAGGCGATCGGCCTCGCCTTCGGAGCCGAGGTGATCCGCGCCGGGCGCGTCATGCACGGCAAGCTCTCGGACGTGCATCACGACGGGCGCGGCATCTTCCGGGGCCTGCCGTGTCCCTTTCAGGCCACGCGCTACCACTCGCTGGTGGTGAGCGAGTCCTCCTGTCCTCCCTGCCTCGAGGTTTCCGCCCGCAGCCCGGAGGGCGAGGTGATGGGGCTGCGTCACCGGAGCCTGCCCGTGGAGGGGGTCCAGTTCCACCCGGAATCGATCCTGACCCTCGAAGGTCCGAAGCTTCTCGCCAACTTCGTCGCGCGCTGCGCGAACCGGGCCGTGGCGTGAGCGTCGCGGCCGCCCTCGAGTGCGCGGTGCGCGGGGAGGAGGTCCCGGGAGATGTCCTGGAGGCCGCCTTCGGAGAGATCGCCGACGGAAAGGCCGGGGTGGAGCAGGTTGCCGGGCTGCTGGTGGCCCTGCGCACCAAGGGCGAGACCGTGGGGGAGATCGTGGCCGCCGCCCGAGCGCTGCGTTCCCGCGCCGTCTGCGTGCGCTTCGATCACCCGCACGCCGTGGATGTCTGCGGCACCGGCGGAGACGGTGCCGGCACCTTCAACATCTCCACCGCCACCGCCCTGGTCGTCGCCGGGGCGGGGGTTCCCGTGGCGAAGCACGGCAACCGCGCCGCCTCCAGTCGGTCGGGCGCCATCGACGTCTTCGAGGCGCTGGGCGTGCGGGCGGAGCTCTCCGTGGAGGCCTCGGTCCGGCTGCTGCGCGAGGTGGGGATCGCTCCCTTCCACGCACGTCACGCCCACCCGGCGATGCGCCACGTAGCCCCGACCCGAGCCGCCCTCGGCATCCGTACCGTGATGAACTGCCTGGGCCCGCTGCTGAACCCGGCCGGCGTGCGCCGCCAGCTGGTGGGCGTCTACGAGCGGGCGCTGGTGCAGCCGCTGGCGGCCGCCCTCGCGGAGCTCGGGGCGGAGCGCGCCCTGGTGGTCCACGGCGAAGATGGGCTCGACGAGATCACCGTGACCGGGAGAAGCTTCGCCGCGGAGCTTCGCGAGGGGCGGGTGCGCTCGCTCAGCATCGACCCCGAGGAGCTCGGCGTGCCCCGGGCCCGCCCCGGCGACCTGGCCGGCGGCGATCCGGCCGAGAACGCCGCCCTGGTACGGGCCATCCTGGACGGGGAGGCAGGTCCCCGCCGCGACGTGGTGGTGCTGAACGCCGCCGCGGCGCTATGGGTGGCCGACGTTGCGCGGGATCTCCCGGAGGGGCTCGATCGGGCGCGTCACAGCATCGACTCCGGGGCCGCCCGGGACCGGCTCGCTCGGCTGGCCCGGGCCAGCCAGGCCGTCGCACCGTGAGCATCCTGGACGAGATCGTGAGCCGCAAGAAGCGCGAGGTGGCCGAGGCCCGGGAGCGCGTCCCGCCCGAGGTGCTGGAGCGGGTGGCGCGCGAACGCCGAGAGCCGCTCCGCGACCTGCGCGGGGCGCTCCGCGCAGAGAAGGGCGTGCCGGTGATCGCCGAGATCAAGCGCCGCTCGCCCAGTCGCGGAGAGATCCGGCCCGACTTCGATCCCGTCGCCTGTGCGCGGGCGTACGCCGAGGCCGGTGCGACGGCCCTCTCGGTGCTGACGGATGCTCACTACTTCGGCGGGGAGCTGGCCTTCCTGGAGGCCATCCGGCCGGTGGCCCCGCTGCCGCTCCTGCGCAAGGACTTCGTGGTGGACGCCTACCAGGTCCACGAGTCGTGCGCCGCGGGGGCGGACGCGATCCTGCTGATCGTGGCGGCGCTGCCGCTGGAATCGCTGGCGGAGCTCTTCGAGCGGGCGCGGGAGGTCGGGCTGGCGGCGCTGGTGGAGGTGCACGACGAGGCGGAGCTCGAGACGGCGCTTGGCATCGGCGCGGACCTGGTGGGGATCAACCACCGGGATCTGCGAACCTTCGAGGTGGATCTGGGGCGCACGGCGCGCCTGGCGCCCCGGGTGCCCGACGGCGTCATCCTGGTGGCGGAGAGCGGCATCTTCACCCACGATCAGGTGCAGGAGCTTCGTGCGGCTGGAGCTCATGCGTTCCTGGTGGGGGAGTCCCTGATGCGCGAGCAGGACATGGGATCGGCGCTTCGACGCCTGCGGGGGGCCCCATGACGGGGAGCGTTCGGATCAAGGTCTGCGGCATCACACACCCGGATGACGCCCGTGCCGCGCTGGACGCCGGGGCGGATCTGATCGGGCTCAACTTCGTGCCCGGCTCTCCGCGCGCCCTCGACCTCAAGACGGCCGAGGCCATCGCCGAGGCGGTGGGCGGCCAGCTGGAGCGGGTGGCGGTCTTTCGTGACGCGGCCTGGGACGAAGTCGAGCGGGTCACTCGCCGCATCGAGCTCGAGCGGCTCCAGTTCCACGGCGACGAGGCTCCCGAGGCGGTGGCGCTCGTGGACCTGCCGGTCATCAAGGCCCTGCGTGGCGCGGACCTCGAGGCCGCGGAGCGCTACCCGGGCACGCTCTTGCTCCTGGACCATCCCACCGAAGGGGGTGGGCGCGGGCAGACGTGGAACTGGAGCGACGCAGCGAAGCTCCTGCTGGCCGGTCACGACGTGATCCTGGCCGGCGGCCTGAACGCCGAGAACGTGGGCTCCGCCCTGGCGGACCTGGGCGACCTGCTGCCCTGGGGTGTGGACGTGGCGACGGGCGTGGAAGGCGAGGGCCACCGCAAGGACGTCGAGCGCATCCGGGCCTTCATCGCAGCGGTGCGCAGCGCGGAGGAGAGCGAGTGAGCTCAGCGTTCCACAACCAGGCCCTCGAATAGCTCGCGCACCTGGCGTTCGGTCTCCGCCAGGCTGCCGGAGTTGTCGATCACATGGTCCGCCCGGCCGCGCTTCTCCTCGATCGAGAGCTGAGCGCGCACGCGTCGCAGGGCCTCCTCCCGCGTGTAGCCCTCCCGGGCGATCTGCCGCTCGATCTGCTGGGACTCACGGCAGTAGACCACCACCACCGCTTCGAAGCCGGCCGCGCGGCCCGTCTCCAGCAGCAGGGGCACGTCGACGACCACCAGGGGGTCGCCCGCCCCGCGTGCCTCCTCGATACGCCGGGCCATCTCCGCCCCCACCGCGGGGTGCACGATCGCATTGAGACGGCGCCGCGCCTCTGCATCGCGAAAGACGATGGCCCCGAGGGCCTCGCGATCGAGCGCACCAGAGGCGTCGAGGACGCCGGTGCCGAAGCTCTCCGCGATGCGCTCGAGCACGGCCCCGCCGGGAGCCTGGACCTCGCGGGTGATGCGATCCGCATCGATCACCGTGGCCCCGAGTGTCTCTAGCATTCGCGAGACCGTGCTCTTGCCGCTGCCGATTCCGCCGGTGAGCCCGATGACCTTCGTCACGAAGAGAAGATCGCACGCCGCAGCTCCGGCCGCAGCCGAGCATAGCTGGGTGCGAGCTGGCGCTTCGCCAGCGGGCGGACCCACACGCAAGCGCCGAAGGCGCGCGCAGCGAGGCGAAGCCGAGCGTAGCTGTGGTGGTTCCGGGCTCTGCCCGGAACCGGACCCACAATTAGCTGACGCAGTTCTTGCCGTCCGCCTTGGCGCGGTAGAGGGCGCGGTCGGCGGCCTGGAAGAAGGCCTTGCGATCCCCCTGGTACAGGGCGGTTCCGATGGAGATGGTCATCCTGAAGGCCTCCATGGACTCGTCCACCACGAAGGAGGACTCCGCCACATCCGTGCGCACCTTCTCGGCCAGGTGGACGGCACCGGCCAGGTCGGTGTTCGCTGCAACGACCACGAATTCTTCGCCGCCGTAGCGTGCGAGGAAGTCGCTCTCGCGCACCGATCCGTTGAGGCTGCGCGCGATGGCTTTCAGCAGCTCGTCACCCGCGGCGTGGCCCAGCCGGTCGTTCAGGCGCTTGAAGTCGTCGATGTCGATGAGGAGCATGGAGAGCGGCTCGTGGGTCCGTCGCACGCGCTTGATCTCGCGGGTCAGGTGGTCCTGAAAGAAGCGGTGGTTGTGGAGCTTGGTGAGGCCGTCGGTGATGGAGAGCTGCTCGAGCACCTCGTTGGCTCCCTGCAGCTCTTCGTTGCGCCGACGCAGGGCATCGCTCGCTGCCTGGATCTCCTTGCGGCTGTCCCTCAACCGGGCCGTCATCTGGTTGAAGGTGCGGGTCAGCAGGCCGATCTCGTCCGATGCGCTCGGGGCCTCGATCTGTACCTCGAGGTCGCCCTCGGCGATGCGTAGTACGCCTTCCGAGAGTGCGCGAATGGGCCGGGCGATGGCACGCGCGATCTGATGCGCGAGCAGGCTGAGCATCACGACGATCGCGAGGTCGATCAGCACCACCCGGGCCAGCAGCTCGGAGACAGGCGCAAAGACCGATTCCCGAGGAGACTCGACGACCAGGTACAGGCCTTCGCGCAGGAAGAGGCTCGCTCCCAGCAGCGACCGCCCGTCCTGCCGTGGGTACTCGACCACGCTGCGGTCGGCGGCCAGGACGGACTCCGGCACCCGCAGCCGGCGGGGGCCCGAGCCCGCCGCGCGTTCCAACACGCGGCCCCGGGCATCCACCAGGAGCATGCGCGCATCGCCCACCGGGGATTCGGTGCCGAGCTCGGCCGCCAGCAACTCCCTGCGCAGCCAGCCGTGGACGACGGCCCAGGGCTCGGCACCCCCCAGCGGTCTTTGCACGGCCAGGTCCAGGGAGCCCGGCTCGACCCCCGGCACGAGCGAGAGCGGGCTGCCGGGGACGGGAGTCTGGCGGGAGAGCCGGCCCTCGAGGCCCGTCGGGTCTCCCCCCGAGCGTGCCAGGATGTGGCCCTCCGTTGCGACCACGGCGAGCGGGCCGAGGGAGTCGAAGCGGGTGCGCAGCGCCTCCAGGGTCCGGTCGAGCCCGGCGTCCTCCGGGGAGCAGCCCGGCCCGTCACGGCGACAATGGCTCTCCACCACGGCGGCAGCCCGGGCGACGTCGTTCACCGCCTGGTCGAGCAGCCCGCGCACCCGGGCCCCGGTCTGGGAGAGCGCGTTCGGGAAGGCCCGCTCCACACCCCGGCGCAGGAAGTCCTCGGTGCTCCGGATCGCCGTCCAGCCGACGGCCGCCGCCGTCGTGCTGGTGGACAGCAGGACGAAGAACAGGATGCGCCCGGAGAGGCTCTGGAAGCGCCGGTTCCGGGGGCGGTTTCGGGGCAGGGGCGGCGTCGAATCCTCCATCGGCTTCCGGTATCGACCGACGGCGGGTGATCTTGACCGGCAGCAGCCTCGGCCCAGACCTGAAAAGGCTCACAAAATCGGAGAGTTGAAGCGGAAGCGCCGACCGGGGCCGGAGCCGCCCCGATCCGTGGCGGTAAGTGCACGGAAGCGTGGGAGAATCCCGAGAGGTGCCGGCGTCGCCGGGTTTGCGACCCGATTCGGTGTCCGATATATTGCGCGAGCAATTTCAAGGGGTTAGCGATCCGGCCGCAGGCTGTTGGCGGCCGCCCCCCCAGCGCCCCCCTGAGGTCGACTCCACGCGAGAGACGATGCGCCATCCGCGACCGACGAGCGCCGCGAGCCGCAGCGAGGGGGAGGAGTGCGACCTCGACGCGCTGCGCGAAGCGATCGACTCGGTCGATCGTGAAATCCTGGCACAGCTGAACGAACGCGCCCGGCTGGCGGAGCGGGTGGGTGCCCGGAAGCGCGAGCTCGGGGAGGGAGTCTACCGGGCCGCCCGCGAGCGGGACCTCGTCGCCCAGCTGGTCGCTGAGAACCCCGGGCCCTTTCCCAGCGAGGCGATCGCAGCCGTGTTCCGCGAGATCATCTCGGGTTCCCGGGCCCTGGAAGAGCGCCCCCGGGTGGCGTTCCTGGGGCCCGAGGGGACCTTCTCCCACCTCGCCGTGCGGGAGAAGTTCGGGGCGCTCGTCGACCCCCACCCGGTCTCCAGCCTCAGCGGAGTGTTCGACGCGGTGGCCCGGCGGAAGGCCGCGCTCGGCATCGTGCCCCTCGAGAACACCACCGAGGGGGTGGTCACCGAAACCCTCGACCGACTGGCCGAGTCGGAGCTGCCGCTGTGCGGCGAGCTGCTGCTCCCGGTCTCCCAGCACCTCATGTCCCGCAGCGGCAGCCTCGCCGACGTGCGACAGGTGGCCTCCATCCCCCAGGCCCTTGCCCAGTGTCGGAGCTGGCTCGATCGCCACCTTCCTCGTGTCGAGCGTCTGGAGGTGGCGAGCACGGCGGTGGCGGCTCGCCTCGCGGCCAGCGAGGAAGGCGTGGCGGCCGTGGGCTCGTCCATTGCGGCAGAGGTGAACGGGCTGCGGATCGTGGAGCGTTCCATCGAAGATCGTTCGGACAACACCACGCGCTTCCTGGTCATCGGAGGTCATGAGCCGCCGCCCAGCGCCGCGGATTCGACCCTGGTGGTCTGCACGGTGGCGAAGACCCGAGCCGGTGCGTTGCACACGCTGCTCGAGCCGTTTTCGCGGCACGAGGTGAACCTCGCTTCCATCCACTCACGGCCCATCCCCGGCAAGCCCTGGGAGTATCTCTTCATCCTCGAGCTGGAGGGACACCGGCAGCAGGAATCGGTCATCCGGGCGATGGCTGAGGCCGAGGCCATCGCGCTCTCCTGCCGCTGCCTGGGCTCGTTCCCGCGCACCCCGGGAGGGGCCCCGTGAGTCTCCGGGACCGGGTGAAGCCCTGGGTTGCCGAGCTCTCCCCCTACGAGCCCGGCAAGCCGGTGGAAGCCCTCGAACGCGAGCTGGGCATCGCGGGCGCGGTGAAGCTCGCCTCCAACGAGAATCCCCTCGGCCCCTCGCCCCGGGCGGTGGAGGCCCTGCTGCGGGTGGCGCCCGAGGTGAACCGCTACCCCGACGGTGCCTACACCCGCCTGCGGGTCGCTCTCGCCGCGCGCTGGGGGGTGGGGCCGGACCAGTTGGTACTCGGCAACGGCTGCGACGAGATCCTCGAGCTCCTCGCCAAGACCTTCGTGGGCCCCGGCGACGAGGTCGTCCACGCTTGGCCTTCCTTCGCCCTGTACCCCATCGTGACCCAGGGAATGGGAGGGGCGGCGCGGCGGGTGGCCCTCGACGCGGACCTGGTCCACGACCTCGATGCCATGGCCGCGGCGGTGGGCGCGCGCACCAAGCTGGTCCTCGTCTGCAACCCCAACAATCCCACCGCCACCAGCGTGGGGGCCGAGGCCTTCGATCGCTTCGTCCGGCGACTCCCGGCGGACGTGGTGCTCGTCGTCGACGAGGCCTACGCGGAGTTCGCGCGCCGGGCCGACTTCCCCGAGGCCTCCGGCTGGGTGAGGCGTCGCCCGGGAACCATCGTCCTGCGGACCTTCTCGAAGCTCTACGGCCTGGCGGGCCTGCGCATCGGCTATGGCGTGGGGGACCCGGAGCTGGTCGGATACCTGGAGCGCGCGCGCCATCCGTTCAACGTGAGTCTTCCCGCCGAGGCAGCCGCGCTGGCCGCGCTGGACGACACCGAGCACGTCGAGAGGACCCGGAGGCTCGTCGCCACGGGGCTCGAGTTCCTGTCGGGTGCGCTCCGCGAGCTCGACATCGAGGTCTGGCCCAGCGACGCGAACTTCCTGCTGGCGCGGACAGGGGCGGATGTCTACCGGAGGCTGCTGCCGGAGGGCGTGATCGTGCGGCCCCTCGCCGGCTTCGGTCTGCCGGAACACGTGCGGATCACCGTCGGCCTCCCGGAGGA
>JBDLIK010000011.1:0-16389 GCA_039714895.1 Myxococcota bacterium
GGCGAGGGCCTGCCACACCTCGACCTGGGTGGGCAGGGTGCGGCTCGCCTCCCGGTAGAGGCCGATCGCCTGCTCGGAGAAGCCCTGACGCTGCAGCACCTGTGCGGCCTGCCGGTAGCTCTCCCAGGCCTGCTCGGTCTCCTTCCCCCGCGCGAGCAGCGGCGCGACCTTGCGATGCAGGTTCGCATTGGTGGGCTCGACCTCGAGCACCTGCCGGTAGAGCCCGAGGGCCTTCCGGTGCCGTCCCCTCTTCCGGGCCTGCGCGGCCTCGGCGAGGATGCGGGTGCGGTCGTAGGGCTTCCTGCGGCGCAGGGCCATCCCAGCTCTCGGCCTCCTCCGCGCTCGCGGTTCCAGCGAAGACCGCGGTGCCCCATGCTCATCGGCCGGACACCGGCTTCGCTCGAGGCTCAGGGCCAGGCGCAGATCCTGTGCCGGGAGCTCCCATCGGCAGCTGCCCGGCAGGCCCGCGGCATGTCGACCGTCAGACCGCGACCCCGTCGCCTCCCGGCGCTCGCGGACGCGCGGGGTGACGAGAACAGGCTCGCGCAGGAGCGACGATACGCCGATGGTACGGAGATGGTGCGCTGGAGTCGGAACAGCACCGGGCCGGAGGCGCCCGCGGCCGAGCCGGATGCCCCGGCGCCCGTGTCGAAGCAGCGACGGCTGGCGGGCTGGGATGGGATTCGCTCGCTCAGCAGCGATGCCACGCCAGGCGACATCGTCCGCTGCGTGCTCGACGGCCGCCGGCAATACATGC
Organism: Myxococcota bacterium; assembly: GCA_039714895.1. Lineage (GTDB taxonomy): Bacteria > Myxococcota_A > UBA9160 > UBA9160 > DASRUS01 > JBDLIK01. The sequence continues at coordinate 758 of JBDLIK010000011.1, forward strand.
GCGAGTCCGAGTGTCTCAGCCGCGGTGGGGGCGTGACGCCCTAGCGGGATGCCGTCGATGCGAGTCTCGGAACACACGAACCGCGTCCGGAGGATCGACCCCGGAGCTGCCAGCGCCCTGCTGTGCGTCGCGTTGCTCCTGCTGCTGCACACAGCGGGCTGCAGCGCGATCCGCGCGCCCGCGCCGTGGCTCGCGCCGCCCCTGCCCCCGGCTTCGAGGGGTGGGGTCACGGGGGAGATCGTGATCCCCGAACCTGCCGCAGCAATGTCCGAGCCGGTCGTCGTCTACCTCGAGCCTCTGGACGTCGAGAGTGAGGCGTCGCCCGCCGACCACACCTCGACCGTGCGGCAGCTTCGTGGGGCGCTCCACCCGAGCTTCCTGGCCGTGGCACGAGGGGACGCGGTCCGCTTCCTGAACGAGGACGATGTCTATCAGCAGCTCTTCTCGGCCTCCAAGCCGAACGATTTCGACACGGGTCTGCTGCGCCGAGGCGAGTCGAGCGTCGTGCGGATGCAGCAACCGGGGGTTGTGCGCCTCTACAGCACGCTGGACGAGACGGCGTCGGGTGTCATCTATGTGTCTCCCTCCCGCTATTTCGCGGTCGTGTACCCGCCCGGTCGCTTCGAGATCCAGGACGTCCCCGCCGGCCTGTATCAGCTCCACACGTGGCTCGAGTCCGGCGCGTCCATGAGCCGCGAGCTGTGCGTCACGCCCGGCGCTTCCAAGTCGCTCGAGATCCGGGTCGAGGCCACCGGAAACATCCCGTGAACGTGAAGCGACCGCGACTGACGGTGGGGCTCCGCCTGCTCTTGGCCCTGTGCGCGGTCGCCTCCCTCGCCACGGGCCTCGCGCTGCTGGTACAGGACCGCGCGCTTTCGGGCGACCTGGAGCAGGCGGCCCGGTCGCGACTCGAGCGTGCAGCTGAAGCGGTCGACCTGCTGGTAGAGCGGCGTCTCGACGCCATGGCCGAGCGCTACCGAGCCATCTCGGAGACGCCGCAGTTCCGTGCCAACCTCGAGAGCGGCGACGTAGCGACCCTCACCTACTACGCCGAACGCCTGGCGCAGGCCCAGGGAGCGGCATCCATCCTGTTCGTGGACGCCGCGGGCTCGTCCTCCGCGCACGCCGGCGATCCGGAGCTCGCGCAGGCGCTCGCCGTGCAGGTCGACGGCATCGGGCGCGAGGCCAGCGCCTTCCTCTTCGTCCACGGCGGTCGACCCTATACCGTGGGCGCTCTCGAGCTCCGGACGGGGCGACGCCACGTGGGCCATCTTGTGGCCGCCGAGCTTCTGCGAGCGGAGAGCGTCGAGGAATGGTCGCAGCTGTGCGGGGCGAGCGTCGTCTTCGCTTTCGCCGGGCCGAGGCGTGCCGGGATCGCGCGCACGGTGCGGACCCTCGGCCCGCTCGAGCTGCGCGTCGAGAGCTCTCTCGAGCCCGAGCGCATGGCCCTCGATCGCTCGCGGCGCAGGCTCCTGCTGGCAGGCTGCGTGGCCCTGGCACTGGCCTTCAGCGCGAGCTTTCCGCTGGCCCGCGGCATGGTCCGCCCACTCCTCACGATCCAGCGGGCGGCGGAGCACATCGGGCGCGGGAACCTGCGCGTCCGGGTCGCGAGCGGACGCCGTGACGAGCTCGGAGACGTGGCTCGGGCCTTCGACTGGATGCTCGAGCGCCTCGGCGAGAGCATCGAGGCTCTGCAGCGTAGCCAGCGTCATCTCTCCCGCGCCCAACAGCTGGCGCGCCTCGGAAGCTTCGGGATCGACCCCGACTCGGGCGTGCTCGTCGCCTCGGAACAGGGCCGGGCCATCTACGGCTTGCCGACCCGGGTGGGACTGCAGCTGGAGGATCTGCTGGCTTGCATCCACTCCGAAGACGAGCCCCGCTTTCGGGGCGCCCTCGAGGCCTGTCTGGGCCGGGGCACGCCCTTCCAGCTCGACCATCGCATCGTGGAACGCAACGGCGACCGGCGCGTGGTCCACTCCCAGGGCGAGCTCTCGACCGAGGCCGGCGGGGCCCGCCTCGAAGGCACGGTGCAGGACATCACCGAGCGCAAGGCCGTCGAGGAGCAGGTCCGGCATCTCGCCTACCACGACGGACTCACCGGGCTCGCCAACCGGCGTCTGTTTCACGAGCACCTGGCTCTTGCAATCGCCGAGGCGCGACGGCGGGACGGCTCGGTGGGCATCGTGTTCCTCGACCTCGACCGCTTCAAGCGCGTCAACGACACTCTGGGACACTCGGTCGGGGACGAGCTGCTCCAGGCGGTCGCGGACCGCGTGGTGCGCTGCGCTTTGGGAAGGCGGCGTCGGCCGCGCGACTGCTCGTCGGTGGTGGCGCGCATGGGAGGCGACGAGTTCATCGTACTCGTCCCCGAGGTGAAAGAGCCGCGGGCTCTCGGGCGGTTGGCCCGGAGCATCCTGAGCGAGCTCTCACGGCCCTTCGACCTCGGACGCCTCAACCTGGTGATCGGCTGCAGCATCGGAATCGCCACCTGGCCCTCCGATGGCGCGGACGCCGAGGCGCTTCTGCGCAACTGCGACACGGCCATGTACCATGCCAAGGAGCGCGGCCGGAACTCGTACCAGTTCTACAGCGAGTGGATGAACGCCGCGTCCTTCGACCGCCTGGTCTTCGAGGACCGCCTGCGCCGAGCGTTGGAGGGGGGGGAGTTCGAGCTCCACTACCAGCCCAAGGTCGAGGTGGTGAGCGGCCGGCTCACGGGCTTCGAGGCGCTGCTGCGTTGGAGCGACGAGGAGCTCGGCGTGGTTCCGCCGAGCGAGTTCGTGACCGTGGCCGAAGAGATCGGTCTCATCGACGAGCTGGGGCGCTGGGTGCTGCGCAGGGCCGCCGCCGACATGCGCGGCTGGCTGGAGGCGGGGCTGCCTCCGTTTCACGTCTCCGTCAACGTCTCCGGGTACCAGATCGAGCGGGGCGGTCTGGTCGATCTGGTGGCGAAGGTGCTGGAGGAGACGGGGCTCGAGCCGTCCTGTCTCGACCTCGAGATCACCGAGAGCGTCTTGCTCTCGGACGAGGAAGGCGCGGTCGACGTGCTCGAGGACCTACGCCGGCTGGGCGTCACGCTCTCCCTCGACGACTTCGGCACCGGCTACTCCTCCCTCAGCTACCTGCGTCGGCTACCCATCGACAGTCTCAAGATCGACCGCTGCTTTGTGCAGCATCTCTCCGACGGGAGCGACGACGCGGCTCTGACCGCGGCGATCATCTCGATGGCCAAGACGCTGGGTCTGCGCGTCGTCGCGGAGGGCGTGGAGCAGGAGAGCCAACGTGAGCTCCTCCATGAGCTCGGCTGCGATGAGCTGCAGGGCTATCTGGTGAGCGCTGCGGTGCCGCCCGAGGACGTACCTCGCCTCGTGCAGGAGCTCGTTCAGAGGCGCCCCAAGCGCCGTCGCGGGAGCGCGTCGCGCCGGCGGCGACGAGGCTCAGGTCGTTCTCGCCGTCCCACGGGATGAGCGAGGCGGGATCAGAGCCAGTCGCAACGGCGTGTAGGAGGATCGAGCGGAGACGGAGCTCACAAGGGGGTGGGTCCAGGTCGGCTGTCCGGACGAAGCGGGGACGCCGCAGTCGATCAGGTCGAAACGCCCTAGAGCGCTCCAGAGCCCCGAGGACTCCGTCCCCAAGCCGAGGCTCGCGGGACGGTCCGGGTGCGGACACCGACAGAGCGAGCCCCAACCCGCTGCCCTACCCGGCTCGCCACCACGTCGGCCCCTACCCGGTCGCCGCCACGACGAACCGCCCATCTGAAGCAATGTTGGGTCCTTTCGCCATCGCTGACGAGAACCCAGGTACCGGGGGCACGGCGGGCCCCGACACCCCCACCACGCCCCGACGACGGTACCCCCGCCGGGCACGGGAATCCTCCCGGGGCCAGAAGTGGAAAGGAGATTCCGGGAAAGTGGAAACTCTTTTCCCGGCGGAGCCCCTGGGGATCCTCGTACCTCAGTCTTTTCAAGCAGTTGAAGGGGACGATTGCTGGGCATGTTTCTTGCGTTTCAAGCGGCTGCGCTTTCTCGCGAAGGGGATGGTGTTGTCCAATCTCGCGCTCAAGCTACTGGCCTTGGCACTCGTGGCTGCCGTCTCGGGGGCCGCCTCTGCGACACCCATCAATCACGGCACGTTCGTTGGCATAGACACCATCTACAACGACGTGACCGAGTCCACGCAGACCGCGGGCGACCCCGATCTGCTGTGGGGGGCTCCGACGCTGCTGGGCGACCAGCTGCTCTTCTTCCCGCCGACCTTCAGCGCGACGGCCACGGGCAGCGGGGGGGCCGACACGACGCTCTCGTTGCTCACGATCGACATCGAGGCCAAACCCGGCAAGACTCTCGACGCGATCCTGCTGGACGAGTTCGGGGACACCGTCCTCACGGGGACCGGGACGGCGGTCACGCAGACAGCGGTCAGCATGAGCGGCTTCGTCACGGTGACGGAAGACACCAACGGTCCCACCTTCGCGGTGATCCCCTTCACGGGCACCTTCACGCCGAAGAGCGGCTTCGACCTCCCGACCGACCCCGGAACGACCCTCTGGTCGGGGAGCATCCTGATCGACATCGCCTCCCAGGTGCCGGACGCGACGGCCGCCACGCTTAGCCTGGACAACCAGCTCGACGCGTTCAGCGAGACCTCCTCCTCCGCCACCATCCAGAAGAAGGTCGTGGACGGTCCCGCCGTGACGATCTCCATCGTTCCCGAGCCCGGGCTGCTCCTCGTCCTCGGCCTCGGCTGCCTCGCATTGCGCACGCGATCCAGCCGCCGATAGCTACAGACTTCCGATCGCCCTCTTCTCCGGGCCACAACGCAGGGGTCGTCCCGATGTCGGGACTGGCTGGGAGCGTGCCGCCGCTCCCTGGGAACGCCCTTGACGTGGTGGTGGGCATCACGGGCGACGGCGACCTCGCGATCACGGACACCGGGGGCAACTTCAACTACTCCAACTATCGACGTCTGGGGAAACATGGGCGTCGACTGCGCCAGCGCAACCGTGGGGCCATGCATCAACGGCCTCTCGAACTCCAACTTCAATGGCACTCCGATGACCTCATCAAACGGGGTCAACGCGAACATCAACCTCAACCCCGTGCTCGACGAGCTCGGCGACGCGGAGCTGGCCATCAATGACCTCGCCGGCGACATCTTGCTCGACTTCAACCTCGACGGCATCTGGGACACGGACCTCACGATCAGCCTCGGGTCCGGCCTCACCGTCTTCGACTTCCTTACGGGAGGCAACGATCTCTCACTGACGTTCGAGAACCTCCTCATCGACGGGCCCTTCCGGCAGGGTTGTCGGGGTGGTGAAGAAGGATCACGGGCACCGAGCCGATCCAGCGCGCCGTGTGGACCAGTGCAGGACCGGACTCCTTCGATAGCGATTGCAGTGACGACTGCTGGGACAGGACGAAGCCCGCGAAGGCCGCACCCAAGCTGATCGCTGCAATCGCCCATCGCAGAGGGAGCTTCAGAACCGCGACTGCCACGAGGAAGGTTGGCCAGATCGGGTACGCCGCGGCACCACTGGTGGACGGATAAGAGGTACAAGCGGGGTTTCCGAGGGGAGGCCGGTGCGGGGGCGGTTTCGCAGCCAGCTTCGGAAGCCGGGGAGCCGTGGCCTGCGAGCCACCCTTCCATTCGATTTCGAGATTGCCGGTCCATCTGCCGAACGAGCGTCAAGGGGCGCCTCCATTGCGGGCGAGACTTGCAGACGCCAACGACCGGTCAACGTGGAGGCCCGTCCCTCGGCCGGCTACAGTGCGGCATCCGCATGAGCGAGTCGCACATCGTTTTCTCGGGATCCATCCCGGATGCATACGACAGGTACCTGGGCCCCCTTCTCTTCGAGTTCTCCGCAGCGGACATCGCCCAGCGTGTCCGCGGGGCAATCGCCGAAGAGGGCCGCGTGCTCGAGGTCGCCTGTGGTACCGGCATCTCCACGCAGTGCCTACGGGAGCAGCTTCCCCCCCGGATCGAGATCGTCGCGACGGATCTCAATCCCGGGATGCTCGAGTTCGCGCGGGAGCACCGCGGTGGGTTGCCCGGAGTCCGGTACGAGGTCGCGGATGCACTCGACCTGCCCTTCCCCCCTCGAAGCTTCGACTGCGTCGTCTGCCAGTTCGGGATCATGTTTTTCCCGGACATCGCCAAGGGGCTGGCGGAGATGCGGCGCGTGCTGCGCGACGGGGGCTTCATCGCCTGCAACGTCTGGGATTCGCTCGAGGCGAACCCCGTGGCTGCGGTCGCTCACGAGACGATCGGGCACTACTTCGACTCCGCCCCACCGACCTTCATGACGGTGCCCTTCGGTTCGTGCACGCTCGAGCCCACGCTTGAGCTGTTCAGGGCTCGGGGCTTCGAGGAGGTACAGGCGCACGTCGTGGAAGCGGTCGTCGAGCGCCCCTCTGCGATGGAGGTGGCGCGGGGGTTCGTCGAGGGAAATCCGGGGATCCTCGAGATCCGCGAGCGAGCCAACGCGGATCCCGCGACCATCGTCCGGGCGCTCGCGGACGAGATCGAGCGCCGCTTCGGGCCCGCCCCGCTCCGGATCCCCCTGCGCGAGCTGGTCTTCACGGGCCGCACGCCGAGCTGACATGCCCTCGTCGAGCTAGAGATCTAGCACGCTCTCCCCAGCGGGGAGGGGTCGCGGACTCTTGTTCTCGCGAGTCGTTCCGGCGCCGCTTCGCGCCGCGCTCTGCCGTCTGTCGCAAGGCCGTCAGTGTAGGTACGCGCCACTTCTTGTGCCCGGGCAGGGGAGCTGTGGGCGAATCCGATTCGCTCCCAACGCGGAGCATTAGCGCGGGCGCATCGTCTGAAGCGCCACCTCCCGCCGCCGGGCAGCGGCGGCCCGCCGTCCGGGAGCGGGCTTCCCGCTGGCGGCAGGCGCTTGTCCCGACCCTGCAGCAATCCGCGCCGCTGCCCCAGACCCATCCGAGAATCCCTTGCGCGACCGGTCAGTACGCTCGAAGGTGGTCTGCGTGGACGCGGAGGTGTCGCGTTCCTCTCTAGCAGCGGCTCCCCCAAGAGGGAGCGGGGAGACAGGCCATCATGACGAGCGCCGTGCGAGATCAGGCCGATCGTTCTGCGGTTCAGCGGCTCGGGCGTCACGCGAGCCGAGCTCCTCGCTCCTCCAGGAGCGTGCGCAGTACCGACCGATGGCAGCGCGATTCATCGGCGCAGTAGCAACCCACCGAGAAGTTCGACTGTCGCGACATCGCTGCCAGCAGATCGAGGATGCGACTCTTGTCCGGCGCAGACATCTCGGCGCGGTATTTCTTCTCGAAGGAGCGCCACTGACGCTGGGTCGCCGCGGACTGGGCGAGCTTGACGGCCCGTGCGCTCGGAGCCAGCTCCGGGAACCACACGTCATACCAGTTCTGTGTGGCGTGCTCGCTCTTCGGGACGCCCCGGGGAGGATGCCGTACCGTGCCGATCCGAAGGCCCTCGCCGCGCCTTCTCTGCGTGCCGAGCCGAACGACGCGTACCGTCATGATTTCTGCCGCGCCCTCGCCCGCAAGAGGGCGACGATGCAAGCCACGTGGCAGACGCCCATCAGAGGCAGCCCGAGGGCCGGCACGTACCACTGGGCCGTCATGTGCTCGGCAGCGCCCAACCGCGCGGCCAGAAACATGGCATGGAGGCCGTCCGCGCTGCCCGTCAGGGTGCAAGCCCACGCCAGGGGGTAGCCGAAGCGATGATCGCGCTGTAGGGCGACGAACGCGACGAGGCCCAGGACCGCGGTGAGCGAGTCTCCCGCTGCGGTTGGGAAGGCGAACGCCGAGGGCATTCCCGGGGAGAGGCTCGGAACCAGGAGCCCCAGGCCGAGCGCCCGAAACATCTGAGGCGCCACCCACACAGCGACAGCGTGGTTTGGGGCGAGGCGCTGAGACCAGGGCCAGACGACGAAGCGAGCGAGAACGCTCCAGGCCGTGGCGAACCAGACCATCTGGAGAACGAAGACTACGGTCGTATCCATCAAGGTATCCGCAGGGTGTGAAGATCGAACGGCAGCGGGTCCCGCGGTCGACGGTGCACCATACGCGTCGGAACGATACCACTGCGTGCTGGGCGCCGGCGGCAAGGCCAGGCGGCGCGACCCCGGAGCTCGAGCTGCATGCCCTGCCCCAGCAGCGGGGAGCCGGGCCGGATGGGTCGGGGCTCTCCGACGGGCTCGAAACCGGCCCGCGCGTAAAGGCGCATCGCGGGAGTGTCGCGGGTCACGCCGAGAGCCAGGGACTGGGCCTTGGCGGCTCGGGCCCAGGCGATGATCGCGTCGAGCAGTAGAAAATGGCACTGCCGGTCGGCAGCCGCTGCTTGCGCCGTACGTTCGGTTTCGCGCCGGCCTCGAGGAGGATCCGGGCTCCTTCGTGATTGCCGGAAGCGACCGCGAGCATCAGCGGCGTCAGCTCCACGTCGCTCCACACCTCGAGGTCGGCACCCTGCGAGGCGAGCTCCAGAGCGAGCTCGTTGTCCTGAGCCCCGATCGCCAGGGCTAGTGCTTGGCGCTCTCTCTTCGGGTTCATGGAGCCACCTCGATGATGACGTCATCTAATTGCCAAGCGGCCACTTGAGCTGGAGTTCGACCTCCTCCTCCGATGCGCTGCGCTCGTGCTCGATGTTGATGATGGCACTGGGAGGCACGGAGATCCGCTCCCCCGCCACCTGGATCCTGAACCGCTCCCCTTGCTCGATGCAGTCGGCCAACCGTCGTAGCTTGGCCACGAACCGCTTCGGGGGATAGTCCTTCTCGACGTCGCGCTTCGCACGCCTCTTCCGCACTGCCACCGGGCGACCTCCATCTTTCATACGAGCCACCCCCTACGGCGCTCTGCTGCTGGGCCGACCGCCACGTTCGGAGGGCCGGTCCCGGCGCCAGATTGTATCAGCTTCGTCTGGCGCGCCTCTCGCGCCAGACGCCGTGACCGTCCGCCCTCAGCAGGGGTCGTGGGGGATCAGGCCGATCGTTCTGCTGGTAGCGCCTTCTCATAGAAGATCAGCTCGAACGAACCCACGGAGCCGCGCCGTACCTCTCGGTAGCCGTGCCGCAGGTAGAACCGCTGGGCGGCCGTCTGCTGCACGGTCGTGTCGAGGTGCAGCCGGATGAAGCCGAGAGATCGGGCGCGCTCCTCGAGCGCTCCCAGGATGCGAGTGCCCAGTCCCCGCCGCTGCAGGCGCGGTGCAACGCGCATCCTCTTGATCTCTGCAGAGTCGACAGAGGTCGGGCGCAGTGCGCCCATCGCGACGAGCTCGGGGCCGCGGAGACAGACCAGGAACTCGCCACCCGGATCGAGGTAGGCCGACCCGGGATCCCTCAGGTCTTCGTCCCAGGGACCGTTCCCTGCGTGGGCACCGGTCCCCTCGAGGGCTTCGTTGTGGAGCGTCCATACCGCCCCGGCGTCGGCAGGCCGAAAGGATCGGATCTCGAGCTGGGCGGAGTCCACTCCCTGCGGACGGTCTGCGTACCGAGCGAACGCCTTGAGAAACTGCGCCTTGGCGTTGCGTACGATCATCTCCCCGTGAGCCGGAACGATCCTCCGAATGGGCCATTCCGAGACCCGGCTCAGGCAGCGCGACGCTTCGGCCTCGTCCCGGAGCAGCAGCAGGCGCGAGGTGCGGCTGGGACCAAAGCGATCCGGGATGCCTGCCAGTCGCCAGACGATCCGATCAAAGGAACGAGCCTGTCGGAGGTTGAAAGCAAGGTCGGTAAGGATCAGGGCGCCCGTAGGAACGTGGAAGAGCACGACCTCGGAGACGCCGCGCACCGGACCCAGGACGGCGAGATCCAGCTCGCCGGACCAGCCCTCTGGTGGGCCTGGCCCCAGCTCGCCTGCGGACTGAAGCGAAGGTACGCGTTCGCGGAGGCCAGGAGCCACGAGCAGGCTCGCGTCTGGTTGGCGGTCCATGAACTCCGCAGCGTAGACGTAGTGAAAGGTGTTTGGCGCTACGACCTGCCTGACGACACCGATGGAGTCGAGCGCGGCTGCATGCTCCGATCCGAAACACGGCGGAGGTGAGATGACGACGAGCGCCCCGCTGCTCAGGCGAACGATCGTGGTTCGAGAAGGAAGGCCTGCGCCACCGGGGAAGCGGAGCTGTCGATCGAGAGCCCAGAGTCCGGGAGCGAGCTCGTGGGGCAGGGGAGCGTACGCGGTCACCGGCCGCGGAGTCACCAGCTTCACGAGGCGGTCTATCAGGAACCGGCCAGACGCCATCTGCGACCCAACGGGATCAGGCGTTCGGCGACGAGTACGCCGATCGCGCTTCGATGATACAGGAGGTACAAGCGGGGTTTCCGTCAAATCCCGGGGGGAAGTGCCCCGTCGGGCGCGGCGCGTGGATGGTAGACAACCTCGCTCGGCTTCATGCCAAGCCGTCTTGCGAGCTCGGGACGCCGCGCCTCGAACGCAAGATGCCGAAGCACCCGCTCCCGCGAGCTGTACCAGTGAACGAGAGGGGCGCAGGCAACGACAACGGCTGCGACGAGCGCCCCGAGTTGGCTCAGCAGGGTGTCTGTGGGCGCACCCCCAAGGACGAGTAGGAGAGCGAGCACGGCAACGGTTGGCAGGCTGTGGAGTGCGAGCCTTCACAACGATTGCAGAGGAAGAACTCCTCGGCAATGAGGATCCGGCGATCTTCGGCCAGAGTCCTTGGATTGACACCTCGGCAGCGCCGGCCCGCGCCGAAGGAAACGACCCGGCCTGGGCGGAAGGACTTGCAATGGTCGCAGAGTTCAAGATGGGACATATGGCGCACCAAGATCTCCGGCTCGTGCGGTCCAACGGACCAGTCGCAGAGCTGCGAGCTTGCTGACCGGCAACGTACACGCTCACAGCGCCGGAACGGGGTGGTTCGATTCGGGGCTTGGAGCGCTGCGGGCGTAGACTTCCGGGCACTCCTCTATAGCTGGGCCTCGAAGCTGACGGGGCGCACCTCGAAACCGGACTCCTCCAGAAGCGCTGGGAGCCCGCGTTCCCCAAGCAGGTGAGCGAATCGATGCGCTGGACGTCTACCAGGAGATCGCCGGCCTGACCGGCGGGCGCGTGGAGAAGCTCGACCAGCCGGGCGACCTGATCACCCGCCTGCGGCAGGTGGACCTCGCCGGGCTGAAGAAGCTGCGGGTCCGGAACCTCACCACGGGGGCCGAGGGGTCTGCACTTCGCATCTTCCCCAACGGCTCCTTCGACGCGTTCGTCAGGCTGGAGCCGGGAGAGAACCACCTCGTCGTCGAGGCGCACCTCCAGGACGGTGCGCAGGCGGCGGTGGAGCGCCGAGTCGTCTACCAGCCGACGGATTCGGCTTTCGAGCAGGAGCGGCTCCAGAAGCAGTTGCTCGAGCTCGAGGCCCGCACGGCCGAGATCCGGCTCTGGGCCGAGATGGAGCAGCAGCGGAGGGCGCAGCGCAAAGTGGTGGAGGTGGAGGCGGTCCGACGCGCCCCCTAGCCCTCTTTGCTTCCCCGGGATGGAGGGTGGAGCCCCGAGTCAGCGGCGGAGCGAAGTCAGCCGGATAGTCCGTTCAAGCGGGCTTTCAGGGTCCGATAGTGCGCCGTGCCAAGGCGCCGATTCTCAGTGGGTGTAGTTCCCACCTGGTAGCTGGTCCCCTCCAGTCAGTAGCCGCCGGAGCGGTCGTGGAGGTAACGAAGCGATCGAAGCCTTCGGAAAGGGTCACCTTGGGTGATCTGGCGAGCACGCAGGCCGGAACGCGAGTGAACGCCGAGCAAGTCTCGAAATGGATTATGCGGAGGCCGACCGGATTATCGGATCGGGATGGCCGCCGTCGCTGGACGAGATGAGCCGGATCAACCGTCTCTTGATGGGTTGGTCCAACTACTTCTGTCTCGGTCCGGTGAGCACGGCCCACCGGGGCGTGGATGCCCACGCCCAGCACAGGCTCCGTCAGTGGTTGCGGGCCAAGCTGCTCGACCGCGAGGGCGACTCCTAGCGGAGCTGAGCCGCGAACGAGAGCAGGCCGGCGGCGATCAGGCCGAAGCCCGCGAAGCGCCCACCCCGCGCACCGTACGGCAGCACCTTCTCCGCCAGCACGAAGGCCGTGATCGCGGCGATCCAGAGCAGGCTCATCACGCCGCCGAAGAACAGCAGGCCCATCAGCGCCCAGCAGCAGCCGAGGCAGAAGGCACCGTGCAGCAGACCCATGCGGAACGCTCCCCGGCTGCCGGGCCGGAAGTTCTCCGAGATGAAGTAGGCGGGAGAGCGGCAGTGCTCGAGGCAGGCGTCCTTGTAGGGCGTCAGCTGGTACACGCCGGCCGCCACCAGCAACGCGGCGCCCACGGCCGGGCTCGTCGTGACCAGCATCGATGAGAGCAGCGCCGCCTGGTCGAGTGCCCACTGCGCCAGCGTCGCGGCGACGCTGAAGAGCGTCCACATCACGACGTAGCCCGAAGCGAACGCCGCCGTCGCACCGATCGGCGTCCCCTGGCGCTCCGCCTTGCGAGCCACCGCGGCGTAGACCAGCGTCATCGGCATGGCCGTCGGCACCATCATGCCGACCATCATCACCGCCCACATCAGGAACATCAGCCCGAAGTCCAGGGCGGTCCAAGGGCGGATCTCGAGCATGACGCCGCCCATCGCCATGCCGTCCATCTCCACGCCTTGCATCTTCACGGCCATGACGACGAGGTAGACCCAGGCGAGGGCCGACACGCCGCCCAGGGCGGCGAGGATGGCGATGCGGTCGCGGCGCGGCAGCGCGGGGACGCCAGGGGTCCGGCGGGGCGGCAAACCTTCAGCTCAGCCGATCACGCCGTCCTGATTCATGTGCAGCTCGTTGAACTGTCCGTAGCTGCCCTCGAAGCTCAGCGTGATGCCCGCCGTCACCTTCGACGTGCCGACGCCCATCTCGGCCACTCGGTACTCGAAGCCGTTCGGCAGGTCGATCCGTGCGCGGAACTCCTGACCGCTGTTCGGGTCGACGATCGGCGCGCCGACCGAGTCGACGAGGCCGGGCACCGCCACCCGCGCTTTCCGGGCCGCGACGTCGATCTCGACCTCGACCGGAGCATAGATGTCGTCGAGCACGCTACTCATCGTGCTGTTGAAGACGAAGAAGTGGGTGGCACCGGGAGCGGTGGACTCGCCACGGAGGATCTTCCCGAGTGCCCCGCGCTGGGCGGCGTCGGCACGCTCGTCGATGATGAACTGCTGCTTGCCGTTGCCGTCGGAGATCTGGCCGGGCCACTGGAGCAGCACGACGAAGTTCAGGCCGTCGAGGGAGACGTCGTTGAAGTTCCCCTCGACGATGTGGCCACCCGTCGCCGCCTCGCAGAAGCCGTGGGTGGCGGGCGCGTTGAACTGGCAGGGGCAGCCCCAGTCGCAGTTGCAGTTCGCGAATTCCTGGCCTCGAAGCATCCACTGGTCCGGCATGAGTCCTCCCTCGTTCGGCAGGATGATAGCTCCGCCCTGGGACTCAGGGGGAGTCCAGCCACTCGACCCAGCGGCCGTGATGGTGGGCCCGCGCGAGCAGGCGATCCTCGCCGCCGGGCCAGGACCGCAGGCGGATCTCCACGTAGTCGAGGTTCGGGGCCTCGCTGCGCAGCCAGAAGAGGGGTGAGTCGGCCCGGGCCCGGGCGCCGGCCGACTCGAGCGTGTCGGCCACAGCTGCGCGCTCGGCCTCCGGGAGGTACCACCACATGCTCGAGTGGAAGAAGACGGTCGCGAGGCCGGACTGCGGCGCCGCGAGCTCCCGTGCGACGAACGCCCTCGCGCCGAGTCGTTCGACCGGCGCCCCTTCTTCCGGGAGCGCGGCAGCCGCCGCACGCAGCAGCTCGTGGCGGTCGAGCTGGTCCGCCCAGAGAAACGACTCGATGCGCCGGAGCTGCGCGGGGTCGCGCAGGTCGAGCGGCTGCAGGTCGCAGCCTAGGCGGGACGCGACGCGCACGTTCGTATCGGGGTCCGGCGGGGGTCCCTTCCACTCGCAGTCGAGCTCGAGCGACGCTGCGGGATCGCCCCAGCGATGGGGACCGAGGCGGTAGCGGTAGCGATCCCAGAACAGGTGCAGACCCGCGCTGCTCCCCATCTCGAGCAGCCGCAGCGGAAGCCCCGTCTGCTTCGCCGCGCGCAGGAAGCCGCCGAGGATTCCGGCGCAGCGACGCACCTCGTTCGTCTGTACCTGCTGGTCGAGCCTCGGCCGCAGCGCCCGCCCCTCCCTTTCGACGACCGCGATGAACGCGTCACCGGCAGCCGGCCAGGCCGGCGTTCCCCCGAGCGAGGGCATGAAGCCGGCGAGCTCCGGCGCGCGACCCTCGAGGGCCACGCCCTGGGCGGCGCCGAGCACGCGCTGGCAGAGCGCGTCGAGCAGCGGCTGCCCCTGCCAATCCTCGAGCAGCGTCGCCAGCGGCCCACCCGCCTCGAGATCCGCGACGCAGCGCTCCATCAGGTGCGCGGTGTACTCGGACCCGCCGGACCGACAGCCGCCAATCTGGTGCCGGAACGCGTCCACCACCTCGGGTCGAACAAGGGCGGCGGGTCGCGGGGTCACGCCACGGGGGTAGCGAACCCCGGGCTTGACGCGCAAATCAAGGCAGCCGGCCCTAGCATCCGGAGCCGATGCCGCCCTTGGTGCGTTCTCTCGCCATGCTCGCTCTGGCCGTGACGCTGCCGCTCTGCGCACCCGGTCGCCCGGCGCTGGCAGAAGAGCCCGAGCCGCCGACGCGCGACGCCGCCGCGACGGACCCCATCGAGGACATCGAGGCGCAGCGCACCGCGGTGGCGGAAGAGATCCGGGCGCTCCAGCAACACGCAGCAAGCCTATCTGCGGGCCGTCACGCAGCTGGCCCAGCACTACGATCGATCACCGGACCGTGTCTCAAAGCGCGAGGCGGGGGCGGGCGAGGACGCCGAGTCGGAGGGCGTCGGGATCCGGCTGCGCCTCGAGGGCAACGCCACCGCATGCTGGGGGCGTTCGCGCATGCTGGCGAGCCGGATGGCCGGCCGTCGGCTCGTGCCCTGGGAGGCGCTGGAGCTGGTGACCGCGGAGGTGCTCTCGACGATTCCGTTCGCAGCGGTCGAGGCACCGGAGCCTGCGGTGCCCGAGGGAACCCCGGACGGCGACGAGGGGTCGGGGCCCGCTGCCGTCCCTGCCCGCAGCGCCTCGTCAGCCGCAAACGGGTGCGCGCCCCAGGGCTTCGGGGAGAGCCCGCATCCTCCGACGCTCCCGCTGGAGTCGGGGACCGAAGCCCCGTTTCTCGCCTCCCTCCTCGAAGGCCTCGAGGACGCCGACCCCTGCGAGCTCGACGCGCGCCTGCAGCGGGCGCTGCGCCTCGAGCAGCAGCTGTTGGCACGCCTCGGGCCCCTGCTGCTCGCGGTGGCCCGCGGGCGGCTCTACCGCCGCTACGGGTTCGGGTCTTTCGCGCAGTTCGCCCGCGAGTGGCTGGGCATCGGCGAGCGCAAGGCGCAGGCGTTGGTGCGCCTGGAGCGGGCCGGCCACGCCTGCCCGACGCTGCGCCAGGCCTGGCGGACGGGGCAGCTCTCCTGGGTGCGCGCCCACCTGCTCGTGCCGCTGCTGCTGCTCGAGGAGGCGGAGCCCCATGGCGCCGCCTGGGTGACGCGGGCCGGGCGGGTGAGCGTGCGCCGCCTGGAGGACGAGGTGGACCACGCCCTCGCGAC
>JBDLIK010000012.1:0-16066 GCA_039714895.1 Myxococcota bacterium
GAATATTAACCTGGGGATATGAAGAATTTAACCCCGATATCCGGACCTGCGCCTCTACTGGGACCAGGCTGTCTCGAAGCCGCCGGGCGCGGACTCCGAGGTCCCCTGGCACCAGGACAACGGCTACACGCCGGTGGTGCCCGAGGAGTACCTCACGTTCACGGTGGCCATCGCCGCCACCACCGAGAAGAACGGCTGCCTGTGGCTCCAGCCGGGCAGCCACCGGCGGGGGGCTCAGCCCCACCGGAAGGTCGACTCGTTCTTCTACCAGGGCTACGAGGGGCCCGAGACCGGCGTGCCCGTCGAGCAGCCCGAGGGCAGCGTGCTCGTCTTCTCGTCCCTCACCCTCCACCGCACCGGGGCCAATCGGAGTGATGGCCCGCGGCGCTCCTGGGTGATCCAGCTCTGCCCCGCCGAGGCCCGCCACGGCGAGACCGGGGTCCCCTTCGACGACCGCCTGCTCGTGGCCCGGGATGGGCGCCCCCTCGATCCCCCGGTCCGAGAGCGCGGTAGAACCAAAGCAGGAGAAGGAAGCCGAGGCGAACGGCGCCGGCTCCCGACGGTGGTACCCTGATCCGTCAGCCCCCAGGACCAGGAGCCTTGGATGAACGAGCTGCCCCGTCTCGAGTACCCCGGTGGCGTGGACGCCGATGGACACGTCCTCGAGGCCCACGATCTCTGGGAGCGTTACCTGGAGCCGCGCTACCGGGAGCGGGCGCTGCGCATCCGGAAGGACGACCGGGGGCTCGAGTACCTGGAGATCGACGGCCGCCCCTCGAAGCTGATCCGCAATGGCATGCCCGCCGGGCTCGGCGCCATGGACCGGGTGGGGGGCATCGTCTACGAGCGCGAGCCCGCCACCGGCCTCCTCTACGTCGACAATGCCCCCCTCGGTGCCATGGACCCGAAGGAGCGCCTCCAGCGCCTCGATCTCGAGAACCTGGAGCGAGCGATCCTCTATCCGACTCTGGGGATCCTCTGGGTGGCCGAGTGCGAGGACGAGGATCTCACCCAGGCCTACCTGCGCGCCTACAACCGCTGGATCGTCGACTTCTGTGCGGACAGCGAGGGCCGCCTGATCCCCGTCGCCCAGCTCTCCCTGGGCGACCCCGAGGCGGCCGAGAAGGAGCTGCGCCGGGCGGCTGCCGACGGAGTGCGGGGGGTGTGCGTGCCTCCGTTCGCACATACCAAGCGTGCCCTGGGCCACCACAGCCACGAGCGCGTCTTCGCGGTCGCCGAGGAGCTCGGCCTGCCCCTGGGAATCCACCCGAGCTTCGAGCCCAAGTGGGCGGCGCCGGGGCGCTTCGGTGAGTACACCGGCATGCGGGTCTCCTTCTTCCTGAACGTGACGGCACCCGACGCGGTGCGCCACGCCTTCACCTCGCTGTTCCAGTACGGGATCTTCTCGAAGTTCCCGGAGCTCAAGGTGGTGGTGCTCGAGTCGGGAGCCAGCTGGATCGCCTATTGGCTCGATCGGATGGACGCCGTCTACGCCTCACCCCAGGGCGCCCTGGTGCGCGAGCTGCTCTCGGAGAAGCCGAGCTTCTACTTCGACCGCCAGTGCTGGATCGCCGGAGACCCGGACGAGAAGAGCCTGCCGGCCATCATCGAGCACGTGGGCGAGGACCGGTTCTTCTGGGCCTCCGACTTCCCCCACCCCGATCATCCGCCGGAGTACATCCTCGAGGTCACGCGGATCGCGCGGGCGCTCCCTGCCGCTGCTCGCGAGAAGTTCCTGGGTGGCAACGCGCTGCATGCCTACGGTCTGGAGACTTGAGGAGGAGCCGATGGCTACCGTGAACGGCGTCCTGGGACCCATCGAGTCCGGCGAGCTCGGGTTCACCCTGATGCACGAGCACATCCTGGTGGCCAACTGGGCCATGCGACAGTGCTTCGCGGACTGGGTCGACCTGAAGGCCCACGCCCGGGAGGCCACCGAGGAGGTGGTGTCCGCGAAGGATCGAGGCGTGCGGACCATCGTGGACCTCACGCCCATCAACCTGGGCCGCGACATCCATGTGATCCGGGACGTCGCCGAGCGCGCCGCGATGCAGGTGATCGCCGCCACCGGCCTCTACTGGACCGAGGAGCCCTGGATGCAGGGCTGGGAGGCGGATCGGCTGGTCGAGTTCCTGATCCGGGACATCACCGACGGCATCCAGGGCACCGACATTCGCGCCGGCATCATCAAGGCCGCCACCGATCATCTGGGCGTCACGGACCTCAACCGGAAGACCCTGCAGGTGGCGGCGCGGCTGCACCGCGCCACCGGAGTGCCGATCTCCACCCACACCTCGGTGGCCCATCGCAGCGGCCTCGCCCAGCAGGACGTCTTCGAGGAGGAGGGGGTCGACCTCTCGCGGATCGTGGTCGGCCACTGCGGCGACACCGAGGATCTCGACTACCTCGGGGCCATCATGGACCGCGGCAGCTTCATCGGCATGGACCGCTTCGGCCTCGACATGATCCTCCCGGGCGAGAAGCGGGTGGCCACCATCGCGGCGCTGTGCGAGCGGGGGCGGGCGGACCGCATGGTGCTCTCCCACGATGCCTGCTGCCACATCGACTGGTTCCCCAAGGAGTCGGTCCGCGCCATGGCCCCGCACTGGAACTTCCGCCACATCCCCGACGAGGTGGTCCCGGCGCTCCGCAAGGCGGGGGTCTCCGACGAGCAGATCCGCGCCATGACCGTCGACAACCCGCGCCGCATCTTCGAGCAGCAGGGCAGCTACTAGGAGTTGGCCCAGGATGGCGCCATGAGCGAGACCCGACCCCTCCGCATCGGAATTCTCGGAGCCGCGCGCATCGCGCCGATGGCCCTGCTGCGGCCGGCCCGGGAGGTGGCGGAAGCCGAGGTGGTGGCGCTGGCCGCGCGGGATCCGCAGCGGGCGGCGGCCTTCGCGCGCAAGCACGCCATCCCGCACGTGCACGCCAGCTACGCCGAGCTGCTGGCGGACCCGGAGATCGACGCCGTCTACAACCCGCTCCCCAACTCGCACCACTGCCGCTGGACCCTCGAGGCCCTGGAGGCGGGCAAGGACGTGCTGTGCGAGAAGCCCCTGGCCGCGAACGCCCGGGAGGCCGCCCGCATGGCGGAGACCGCCGAGAAGACCGGGCGGAACCTGGTGGAGGCCTTCCACTACCGCTACCACCCGCTGGCCGCACGCCTGCAGGAGATCGTACGCAGCGGCGAGCTGGGCAGCGTCCGTCACATCGAGGCGAGCCTGTGCGTGCCCCTGCTGCGGCCGCGGGACATCCGCTTCGACCCGAAGCTCGCCGGCGGCGCTGGCATGGACGTGGGCTGCTACGTGGTGAACCTGGTGCGCTTCCTGGCCGGCGCAGAGCCCGAGGTCGTGCGCGCGGAGGCACGCCTGGCGCGGCCCGGCGTCGACCGCTGGATCCAGGGGTCCCTGAGCTTCGAGGACGGCCGCACGGGCCGGGTGACCGCCTCGCTCTTCTCCACCGCGTTGCTGCGCCTGGAGGCGCGGGTGCGGGGCGACGCCGGAGAGCTGCGCGTCACGAATCCCTTCCTGCCCCAGCTCTACCACCGCCTGCGGGTGCGCACACCCCGGGGCACGCGCACCGAGGTGCTGCGGGGCGACGCCAGCTACACCCATCAGCTCCGCTCGTTCGTGAAGGCGGTGCGGGCCGGGGCGGCGCTGCCCACCGACGGGCGAGACGGCGTCGCCAACATGAAGGTGATCGACGCCCTCTACGAGGCGGCGGGGCTCAGCCCCCGTGGGCTGCAGGCGGAGCCCGCAGCCATCGGCTGAGCCCTGGCGGACCCGACTACCTGCGGCCCCGAGCGCGGAGGGCCAGGCCCCCGAGGCCGAGCAAGAGGAGGGCCACAGCACCGGGCTCGGGCGCTTGATGCGTGCTGTCCGGCTGGGTGCCGAGGCCGAAGAGCACCTTGTCGACGATGTCGGCGTCGGTGAAGCCGGTGGCTCCCGACCAGGTGAAGGTAATGCTTTCGGTGGCGAGGGGCTGGAAGTTCTCGAGGTTGTTCGTGGTGACGTCGCCAGCGTAGATCCCGTAGTCGAAGCGGCCGACGATGTTCCCCATGAATCCGTTGGGCATCAGGCTGTTGTTTCCGGCCGTGCCGACGCCGAAGGTGAGGGTGCTGGCACCCGCCGTCTGACTCAGGCCGTCCCGGAACTGCCAGGTGCCGTCTTTGGCGACGAACGCCCGGAGATCGTTCTCCTTGTCGACGAGGCTGCAGTCATCGGGGAGAGCGTCGTCCACCGTACAGACGTCACCGACGGCAGTCGCGTAGGTGAGGGTGGGTCGACTGACCCCGTTGAAGACGTCGAAGTAGAAGCTCGTCAGCAGGTCGTCGGGGTTCAGGCTCGGAGATGCGCCGCCCGAGTGGTTCATTGAGTCGTTGGTGAGTACCAGGGTGAGGATGTCCCCGACGATCGTGAGGTCCGCCGTCAGCCGGACGTTCACCCCTTTGTTCGACTGGTCCTCGAGGGTGAACGACACGGCCCCGGCGCTCAGGGGAGCCAGGAGGAACACGGCCAGCGCCAGGCTGGCGGTCGCCAGGAGCTGCTTTGGCGAGACGGCGGTTCGAACATGCACGGGTGACGACAGCACGGGTAGTCCTTCTCAGGTGGTGGCGGAGCTCGGATGCAATCGAGGGGCCAGCACAATAGGAGTTTCTGCTTATGAATCACAGTGCTCATCCCTCCCGCTTCACCCTCAAAAAAGGGTAAGCGGGGAAAAACTCTTCCGTTTCGTGGAAAAGAGAGCTCCATCCGGGCACATCTCTGCCTCCCCCCAGGGACGAAGCTCGCAGCCCGCTTACGTGCGCTGGTCGCGGCCCTCGAGCTCCCGCAGGCGCTGCTCGATGTCCCGCTGGAGGTCTTCGAGCCGGCCCTCGAGCTCCCGGAGGCGGCGCTCGAGGTGCCGACCCCCCTCCTCGAGATGGCGTCCGAAGCGCTCCGCCCACTCCTCGGCCTCGTCGTCGAGCAGCGGCTTCGGAGCATCGGGCTGCAGCTCGAGGGCAATCTCCTCGCCCTTGCGCACGACCGTGAGCTTGATCTCCGCGCCGTCGGGCAGCCGGCGGATCCTGCCCGCGAGCTGCCCCGGTGCCGACACCGCCTCGCCGTCCATGGCGACGATCACGTCGCCCACCCGGAGCCCACCCTTCTCGGCGGGCCGACCGGTCTCCACCTGGGAGACCAGCACGCCGCGATCGGCGGGCACGCCGAAGTGCTCGCGAAGCTCGGGGGTGAGGGGCTGCACGCGGATGCCGATGCGCCCGCGCCCGAACAGCAGGTCGTGGAGGCCCGGAGGCTTTGCGGAGGGCTCGGCAGCGCTCGGAGCCACGACGGCGATGCACACGACCAGAGCCAGGGCCAGCCGGGCGAGAGGGGTGGGGGCCATGGGGGATCCTCCAATTCAGCTGCGGGGCAGCGACTCGAAGGGAACGTCACGATCCGGACGAGGCTCCCGCGGCAGCCCCAGCACGCGCTGGGCGGCGGTGGTCTTCTGGATCTCGTCGGTGCCGCCCGCCACGTGCAGCGAGGGGGCGAAGAGGTGCTGATCCTGCCAGGGGCCGGTCCGGCGCAGCGCAGCTTCACCGAGCAGCCGAACGCCCAGCTCGCCCCCCTTGGAGAGGACGCGCGCCAGCGCGAGCTTCATGATGGAGCCTTCCGCGTCGGGGACGAGGCCACGGCCGAGCTTCGTCATCACGCGGGCGCCCATGAGCTCGAGGGTCTTCACCCAGCCGTAGAGGCGAGCCAGCTCGTCCCGCATCGCGCCGTCCAGGCGCTCGGGGTTTGCCCGGGCGTGCTCGAGCAGCGCCTCGAAGACGAACAGGCGCTCGAGACCCATGAAGGCCATGCGCTCGTTCATGAGGGTCGTCATCGTCGCGGCCCAGCCCCCACCCTCCGGGCCGAGGCGGTTCGCGTCGGGGATGCGCGCAGCGTCGAGGAACACCTCGTTGAAGTGCGCCCCGCCCGTCATCTGCCGCAGGGGCCGCACCTCGACGCCGGGTACGCGCAGGTCCAGCAGGAAGTAGGTGATGCCCCTATGCTTGGGCACGGCCGGATCCGTGCGAGTGAGCAGGATGCCGAAGTCCGCGTAGTGGGCTCCCGAGCACCAGGTCTTCTGGCCCGTCACCAGCCACTGGTCGCCTTCGCGCACGGCGCGGGTGGAGAGCGCCGCGAGATCGGAGCCGGCGCCGGGCTCACTGAAGAGCTGACACCAGATCTCGTCGCCGCGCAGCATGGGTGGGAGGTAGCGGGCCTGCTGCTCGCGGCTCCCGTGGGCGATCAGGGTGGGCCCGGCCATCCCGATTCCAACGACGAAGATGGACTCTCCGAGTCCGGCCCGGGAGAGCTCCTGGTTCCAGATGATCTGCTCCACCGGCCCGAGCCCCTGGCCGCCGTGCTCTTCGGGCCACAGGATCGCCGCCCAGCCGTGGGCCTCGAGGGTGTTCTGCCAGGCCCGGGAACGCTTGATCAGCGCGGCCTCGTCCACGGATTCGTCGAAGGGGTCGCCGAGATCGCGGGGGGCGTGCTCGGCGAGAAAGGCCCGGGCGCGGGCGCGAAAGGCCGCCTCGCTCTCGGAGTCGCGGAAGTCCATGCTCTCCTCGGGGCCGGGGGTCGCTCCCAGAACTGGAGCATGTTACAAGAACGAAGCGGGAGATGTTGATCGGCTCCCTCGAGCAATGGTACCCCTGCGGCGCCAGAGGAGCCCCCATGCACATCGATCTGACCGACGGCCAGCGGGCCCTCCAGGCCGAGCTGCGGGACTACTTCGGAACCCTCGTCAGCGACGACGTGCTCGAAGAGATCCGCGGCTCCGAAGGCGGCGGGCCCCGCTACCGCCGGGCCCTCGAGACCATGGGGGCCGACGGCTGGCTGGGGATCGGCTGGCCCCGGGAGTATGGCGGCCAGGGTCGCACGCCCATTGAGCAGTTGATCTTCGCCGACGAGGTGCAGCGGGCGGGCTTTCCGCTGCCCTTCCTCACCCTCAACACCGTCGGCCCCACCATCATGCGCTTCGGCACCGACGAGCAGCGGGCCGAGTTCCTGCCGCGCATCCTGGCGGGAAAGTGCCACTTCTGCATCGGCTATTCGGAGCCAGAAGCCGGAACCGACCTCGCCTCCCTCAAGACCCGGGCCGTGCGCGACGGCGACGACTACGTGGTGAACGGCCAGAAGGTCTTCACCAGCCTCGCCGACTTCGCGGACTATGTCTGGCTGGCCGCGCGCACGGGGCCCCCCAAGCACCGCGGCATCTCCATGCTCATCGTCGACACACGCTCGCCGGGATTCAAGCTCACCCCGACCTGGACCATGGGCGACGTGCGCACGAACACCACCTACTACGAGGACGTGCGAGTGCCGGCGAGCATGCTGGTGGGCGGCGAGAACAACGGCTGGGGTCTCATCGTCAACCAGCTCAACCACGAGCGGGTTTCCCTCACGCCCTATGGCCCCCTCACCCGCCTCACGGGTGAGGTGCGGGAGTGGGCCCAAGAGACGCGACTGGCGGATGGGCGTCGGGTGCTCGACAAACCCTGGGTGCGCGAGCACCTGGCAAGGATCGCTGCCAAGCTCGAAGTCCTCAAGCTGATGCAGTGGAAGCAGGCCTGGGCACTCACCCAGGGGAGTCTGCATCCCGCGGACGCCTCCGCCGTCAAGGTCTACGCCAGCGAGTTCTACGTGGA
The DNA here is from genome assembly GCA_039714895.1 of Myxococcota bacterium. Lineage (GTDB taxonomy): Bacteria > Myxococcota_A > UBA9160 > UBA9160 > DASRUS01 > JBDLIK01. The sequence goes on from JBDLIK010000012.1 coordinate 7,679, forward strand.
GGCCTACGAGCAGCTGATGGAGATCATCGGGCCCGCGGCCACCATCGAGGGGAACTCGCCGGGGGCCGTGCTGCGGGGCCGACTCGAGCGCATGTACCGCGCGACGCTGATCCTCACCTTCGGCGGCGGAACCAACGAGGTGCAGCGCGACATCATCGCCATGGCGGGTCTCGGCATGCCCCACTACAAGGACTGAGGAACCCCTCCGCATGGACTTTTCGTACACCGAAGAGCAGCAGGCGCTCCGCGAGCTCGCCCGCAAGATCCTCGAGGAGCAGGCGACTCCCGAACGCCTGAGTGAGATCGAGAAGAGCGAAGAGGGCATCGACCGAGAGCTCTGGCGGGAGCTCGCCAAGGCCAACCTGCTCGGCGCCGCTCTGCCGGAAGCCTTCGGAGGGAGCGGCCTCGGGTTCTTCGAGCTATGCCTGCTGCTCGAAGAGCTCGGTCGTGCGGTCGCCCCGATGCCCGCCTGGCCCACCCTGGCTGCAGCCGCAGCGCCGCTGGCCCGCTTCGGAAGCCCGGCCCAGCAGCAGGCGTGGCTCCCCGGCGTCGTGTCGGGCGACCTGTTCCTCTCCGCTGCCTTCGCCGAGGCCGAGAGCGACGATCCGCGCCAGCCCGCCACCCGGGCCAGGCCCGACGGGGACGGCTACCGCCTCTCGGGTACCAAGATCTGCGTGCCCGCAGCCCACGTCGCCGAGCGGGTGCTCGTTCCCGCGCGGCTCGGCGAGAAAGACGTAGAAATCTTCCTCGTCGACCCACGCGCACCCGGGATCTTCCTCGAGACCCAGCACGCGACCCACCGGGAACGTCAGGCCCGCCTGACCCTGGACGAGGCCCGCGTCTGTGACGCGGACATCCTCGGCGAACCCGGAGCGGGGGAGCGCGTCCTCGACTGGATGGTGGAGCGTGCAACCACCGCGCTCTGCGCGATCCAGCTGGGGGTAGCCGATCGGGCCCTGCGCATGACGGCGGATTACACCATCGAGCGTCATCAGTTCGGGCGGCCCATCGGGAGCTTCCAGGCCGTGCACCAGCGGGCCGCAGATGCCTACATCGACGTCGAGGCCATGCGCCTCACGCTCTGGCAGGCGGCCTTCCGGCTCTCCCACGAGAAGCCGGCCAGCGCGGAGGTCGCCATCGCCAAGTACTGGGCCTCGGAGGCCGGCCACCGCGTCGCCTACGCGGCCGAGCACCTCCATGGAGGCATTGGCGCCGACATCGACTACCCGGTGCATCGCTACTACCTGTGGGCCCGTCAGATCGAGCTCACCCTCGGCTCCGGCGCCCCCCAGCTCGAGGCCCTCGGGCGCCTCCTCTGCCCCCCCGATTCCGAGGGGAAGAAGGCCCCTCCCCGGCGAAATTGAATTGACTCCGTCGGACGAAATCGTATGATGCGCCGTCGCAGCCCGGACCGCATCTTCGCGGCCGGGATCCAAGCCGAAGCACTCGGCAGGGGGGAACGATGGCAGCACGAAAGAAAGCGCGCGGGAAGAAGGGCCCCGCCGAGCTCATCATCTCCAAGGCCCGCACCAAGGCGGCGGCCAAGAAGTGCAATGTGGGCGGAGAGTTCTACGAGGCCCTCGACAAGGTCGTGCGCGGGCTCATCGCCGACGCCGAGGGGCGCGCGGTCGGCAACAAGCGCAAGACGCTCAAGGCCGTAGACCTGTAGCTGTCGCGGCCGGCCGTCGGAGTGGGCCGGCGCCACGCCTCATGGGGCTCGCGGGAAATCCTCGCGGGCCCCGTCTTCTTTCAGGCCCGGGCAACCTCGCCGCGCATCCGGTAGATGCGGATTCCCGCCTGGAGATGCGTCCCCACGGCCAGGTAGGCGAGCACCGCCTCCACGTAGCCCGTCAGCCCCGCGATCAGCGCCAGGAAGAGGCGTCCGTCGCGCCCCATCAGCATCCAGCGCCAGCGGCCCTCTTCGTCCACGCGATAGGGTCGCTGGAACTGCGTGGTGTACTTCTCCTTCACCAGCATCGACAGGCTGCTGCCCGCCAAGGCGGCAAAGCCAAGCGCGACCGCGGAGTTTCCCGCACCCATGGCCCAGGCGTAGAGGGTCATGCCGCCCACCACCGCGGCCTCGCCGACACGGTCTAGGAGCGCGTCGTAGACCCCCCCGAAGGGGGAGTCCTGATAGCGGATGCGCGCGACCTCGCCGTCCACGCAATCGAGCACCGAGGCGAGCTGGGCGAGCAGCCCCCCGGTGGCCGCATGCCCGATCGCGAAGGCCAGCCCGGCGGCCACGGTGCCCAGGAAGGACACCACCGAGATCTGCCAGGGCTTCACGTCTCGGGAGACGAGGCGCTCGGTGATGCGGCGCGAGATGGGCCGGTTGAGGTGGCGGGCGACAATGCCATCCCCCAGGGCGACGGCCCCGGCCAGCAGCTTCCGGCGCACGGCGTTCGCGTCGGAGCTCGTGGTGAGCGGCTGCCAGGGCTCCCGCACCTCCCAGGTGGCCACGGGCTCGCGTTCGGCCACCCGGTTCACGGCCCGCTCGAAGGCGACCCCGTCGGGCTCCGCTGCCTCGAGCGCCCGGGCGAAGCTCGGGTTTGCCAGGCCGAGGCCGGTGAGCAGTGCGTCCGCAGCCACGAGCCCGCGACCGGCCCGCCGGACGCCTCCTCCAGGATGGAGCCAGACGCACGAAGCCCCCGGGCGACCGGCCAGGGCCTCGGGTCGGGGGTCCAGGGCCAGGCGCGTCTCCCGCTCCCCCTCGGTCTCGTCCACGAAGCGCCAGAGAAGCCGCCGGTCGTAGTAGACGTCACCGCGCGCCACCAGACAGGGCTCCTCGGCGAGGCCCCCGAGCCCCTGGCGGACCCGGACGCGGGCCCGGGCACAGGGCCCGCTGGCGAGGCGTGCCGCCGCCTGCCGACAGGCCTCCGGGTCCCCGAGGAGAGCGAAGCTCCGCACCCCCGCCCGACGCAGCGAGAGCACCGTGCGCTCCACCGCCGAGAGTCCGAAGATGGGGATGCGATCCGCCGGAGCGACCGACGGGAAGAAGAGGATGCAGCGCGGCGCGCTGCTAGGGGCTTCCATCTCCGAGGAATGCCTCGATGCGCGCCGCTGCTTCCCCGTCTCGCATCTGCACCGGCGGATGCTTCATCGTATAGGCCGAGATCGGGAGCTGCGGGCCGGCCAGGCCGCGGTCTCGAGCCATCTGCACGTAGCGGATCACGTCGATGACGATCCCCGCCGAGTTCGGTGAGTCCTGCACGGACAGCCGCGCCTCGAGCTCGATGGGCGCGCCCCCGAAGCCGCGACCTTCGATGCGCAGGAAGCAGACCTTGTTGTCCTGCTGCCAGGGCACGTAGTCGCTGGGTCCGATATGGACGTTGTCGGCCCCGAGGTCGTAGGGGATTTGCGAGGTCACGGCCTCGGTCTTGCTGATCTTCTTCGAGACCAGCCGATCGCGGGAGAGCATGTTCAGGAAGTCGGTGTTGCCACCGGTGTTGAGCTGGTAGGTGCGATCGATCCGGACGCCCCGATCGGCGAACAGCCGTGCCAGCATGCGGTGCACGATGGTGGCCCCGACCTGGGACTTGATGTCGTCTCCCGCGCAGGGAATGCCCGCCGCGCGGAAGCGCTCACCCCACTGAGGATCGGAGACGATGAAGACGGGAACGCAATTGACGAGGGAGACCCCGGCCTCCAGACACGCCTCGGCGTAGTGCGCCACCGCCTTCTGGGATCCCACCGGAAGGTAGGAGACCAGGATCTCGGCACCGCTCTCGGCGAGGTGAGCCGCCACGTCCACGGGCCGCTCGCTGGCGGGCCGGAAGGACCGGTGGTCCGGGTAGTCGGCCATGTGGGGCGCCACCCCGTCGAAGACCGGCGCCATCTGTACCGCCACGTCGCTCTCGCGAACGCGACCGCTGATGGCCTGGGTGCAGTTGGGCGGAGCGAAGGCGGCCTCGTGGAGCGGTCGGCCCACCTTGCGCCGGTCCACGTCGAAGGCCGCCACGACCTCGACGTGCTCCGGCCGATAGCCTCCCATCTCCAGGTGCATGAGACCCCAGGCCTGGTGGTCCTCCGCCGGAACGTCGCGATAGTGGTCGATGCCCTGGAGCAGGGAGCTGGCGCAGTTGCCGACTCCGGCGATGGCGACGCGGATCCTGCGGGGGGGGGCCGCGGTCATGAGCCGGAAGGTACCGGGGGTCGCGAGGCAGGGTCAAGGCTGGCCCCGACCCGGAACAGACGCACCAGGCTGACCCGGCGCAGGACCTTCGCCGGATCGAGGCCGTTCTCCGAGGCCACATAGTCGAGGCCTCGGCTCACCACGAAGGCCGCCTTGTCGATGGCGGCGGGGGTGGACTCCGCGTCGCTCAGGGGCATGCGGTCGGCCACGGCCACGCGGTTGGCGAGCGCCACGAAGGCGTAGAAGCAGGCGCGCCGCTCCTCGTCCGGGAGCTTGGCGATGGTGCGGAAGATCGAGTGGCGGGCTTCCGCTCCGGCGGGCAAGCCGGGAAGCCATACGGGAAGGCGCCAGGCTCCGATGTCGATTCCGGACCCGGAGGCCCCGAGCCGTGCGCGCTCGTCCGGCCGCACGTAGCCATAGATCCGCATGGCCTCGTCCCAGCTCGGGAAGCCGAGATCCTCCAGGCGTCCGTTGCGCCAGCGCAGCGCCCACTCCTCGGTCTCGCTCGGGAGCTCCCAGATCGTTCCCTGGAGGAGCCGGAAGTAGAGCCAGTAGTCGCTCTGGAAGAGCTCCGACAGAAGCTCCACCAGGTCGGCCAGATCGTCGCCTTCGGCCCGCGCCCGAAAGTAGAACTGTCCGTCGAGGGTGCGAGCTCCGGGGGGCGGCTGCCAGTCATCCCCCGAGGGCTTGAGCCAGACCTCCAGACGGTGCTTGAGGGACAGCACCAGAAGCTCCGGGTCCATGGCCCGGGCGGCGCGCGCCAGGGTCTCGCGGCCGGCGTCGGCCAGGGCAGCCATCCAGCCACCGAACGACGCGAGGTCGGCGACGGTCCCCCGCCAGGCGTCGAGGTCCACCGCGGTCACCAGCTGCTCGGGGGTCGCGTGTTCGAGCATCCAGCCCGCGTCCTCGAGACCGACGGCCTTGGCGCTGAAGCAGAGCTCCGCCTCGGGCAGCTCGGGGATCACCTTCTCGGGCTCGGGCAGCAGGTCGAAGATGCGCGCGCGCAGCCGGACCGGAGTCTCGCACACCAGCTCGACCTGGCGTTCGAGCGACTCCTCGGCGAGGACGCGGCCCGCAGCCTTCCGGTCGCGGCGCGCCAGCTCGAGAACGTGCTGCACCGCGGCAGGCACCGGGGCGCGGGAGGGCATCCCGGGAGGGTAGCGCCCCAACCGCGGCCGCGGTGGTACCCTGCAGGCTGCAAGGAGGCCGACGCGGGAGCCGGCCGACGCGCAGCGAGGCGAAGCCGAGCGAAGGGCCGGAGCCCGAAGTGCGAGCGATGAGCGAGCACGAGGCCCGGCTGGCGGGGAGGCGCTCTTGCTCTGGCGGGTCTGGACGTTCGTCTGCGGGCTCCCCCTGGGAGCCCTCGGCGCCTGGGCGCTGAACGACACCTCCCTCTCCCTCCATCTGATCAGCGGAGCGCTGGCCGGCGGCGGGGTGGCGGGGGTGGCTGCGAGCCTCGTCGCGCGACGCCGCGCCGACGATCCCGAGCGGGGCGCACATCTGGCGGCGGGCGCCAGCTGGGCGCTGATCGCCGTTCCCGCTCTCGCCAGCGTGTGGCTCGGGCTCGAGCCCGGAGCGGGCTGGCTGTGGCTGCTCGCTGCAGCCGCTGGAGCCGTGGGTCTGGTACGCGGCGCCCGTCGCCGAGGGCCTGCCCTGGGGACCGGCCGGCTGGTCGCCCGGCTCACCGGGGGGGTGCTCGCGTCGAGTGCATTCGTCCTGGCCCTCGCTGCGCTGGCGGCTGCCCTCACCCCGGAGATCCCAGCGGTGAGCGAAGCGCGGGCGGCGGCGGTCTACGACGCGGACGCACAGGTGGCGACGCGTCCGCTCCCCCGCTGCCGTCCCCGGGTCGCCCGGGTGCGCACCCTCCTCGACCGGGGCGCCCATCCGCGGCTCGACCTGGTGGGCAGGCACCTCTGGTTCGACACAAGGGCACCCGACGGAACCGTTCAGGTGCACCGGATGGACCGCGAAACCGGGGTCGTCCTCTGCTGGACCTGCGGGGAGCCGGGCAACAACCGACGGCCCGCACCCGAGGCGCTGGGACGCACGATCGTCTTCGACAGCGATCGCCATCTGAGCTGGCGGGAGCCCACGAATACGGAGCTCTACCTCCAGACCGCCGAGGGGGAGACGCCGCGTCACGCCCGACGCATCACCTCCCATCCCGGTGGCGACGACCACGCAGTGTTCAGCGACAGGGGCGTGGTGGTGTGGTCCCGCGAGGAGGGGGGTCGCTACGACGTGGTCGCAGCGACGCTGCGCAGCGGCCACGGATCGCGGAGCGTGGGCGTGCCCGGACGGATGTTCCGCGGGGGCACGCGCTGGACGATTCCCCTCGACTGGTCTCCGGACCGGCGCAGCCTGGTGGTGGGGAGCGGACAGCCCTGGCGACCGCTGCGCGTCAGCCTCCTCGATCCCGCCACCGCCGAGGCCCGGGAGCTCCCGGGAGGAGTGGCACCGGGCTCTAGCGCCTCCTTCTCCGCCGACGGGGGCTTCATGTTCCTCGCCACCACCGAGCGGGCCGGGGCGTCCTCGCTGCTGCCCGCCGGTCTCGGCTTCCTGCTGGCCCGGCTGCCCGGGGGCAAGTCCGACGCCGCCCGCTTCCGAACCACCCGGGTGGACGCCGGGGTGTCCGACGGGGCGGGCCGCGAGCTCGACCTGGGCGAGCTCGCCAGCTGGGGATCTCCCACCGGAATCGCAGCCGAGCCCGACGGAGGGGGCTTCGTCCTGGGACAGCGGCGCTTCTCGTCCGACGGCACGGAAGAACGGCTGCTCGCCGTGGAGCTCGACTGCGACTGAGGGTCCCGGTGATCCGGCTATCTTTCGCTCATGCCGCATCTCGACGGAATCCGCGAGGCCCTCGAGCAGCACGAGCCCCGCATCCTATCCGTGGAGGGAAAGCGTCTCGCTGGGGTCGCCCTGGTGCTGGGAGGAGCCGCTCCGAACCCGGAGGTTCTCCTCATCGAGCGCGCTCGACGGACGGGAGATCCCTGGTCGGGCCACATGGCCTTCCCGGGTGGCCGCCTCGACCCCGGGGATGCCCATGCGCGAGACGCCGCCGAACGCGAGACCCTCGAGGAGGTCGGCGTCTCACTGGCGGACGCCACCTGTCTGGGGCGTCTAGCAGACCTCGAGGGCTACCACGCCGGGCACGCCGCGGGGATGGTGATCTCCGCCTGGGTCTATCACCTTCCCGAAGCGCCCCCCCTGGTGACGAACCACGAGGTGGAGGCGACCTTCTGGGTCCCCCTGCAACGCCTGCTCGATCCCTCGCACCACGTGGAGTTCCCCTATTCCCCCGCCGGCGGCCGACGCTTCCCCGGCATCGTCGTCGGCCAGCCGGGGCGTCACGTGGTCTGGGGCCTCACCTATCGCTTCCTCGAGATCTTCTTCGAGATCGCGAAGCGCCCGCTTCCCAGCAGACCGGGGGACCGGTAGACCTGCAGGTTCCCTTCTGTGGGAACGAGCTCCTCAACAGAGCGTTCTCGGTTGCTTCAGTGGCTTCCGAGGGATTCCGGCACCTGATCGAGCGCGAAGTAGGCGTGGTCGAGGCCGTGCTTGCCTACGCGCACGATGCGCAGTCCCGAGGGGTCGTCGCCGAGGGGCTTCCCCACCGGCCCCGTGGTCACCATCTCGAGGGAGCCGTCCCATCCGTGTGCGTTGCGGTGGTAGTGGCCGGCGAAAACGGCGCGCACGCCCGTCTCACGGAAGAGGGCGAGGTAGGGGCCTCGGCGTTTCCGTGGGAGGTTGAAGTACTGGTCCTTCTCGTCCGGTGCCTCCAGGAAGAAGGGATGGTGCTGGAAGACAAGGATGTGAGCCGCGTCCGTGTCCTTCGCCCTCGCCAGCTCGGCGCGGAGCCAGGCGAGCTGGGCCGCTGCCTCCTTGGGCGCGCCGTCCGGCGAGTGGATCAGCTGGCTGTTCAGGACGATGCCCAGGACGGGTCCGTGACGGAACGCGTACCAATCCTTACCGAAGGAGTCGCGGTACTGCGAGAGCGATTCCGGCGTCGGCTCGTTTCCCACGTCGTGGTTCCCGGCCAATACGTAGAAGGGAACGCCTTCCTCGAGTTGGTCCGCGATGCGTGCAAACTCGGCGGTCTGGCCAGCGTGGCCGGGGGTGTTGACGAGATCGCCACACAGGATCACAAAGAGCGGCCGCAGCCGGTTGGCATGGGCGATCGCCTTCTCCATCTGGTGGGTCTCCCGGACGAAGGAGTCCTCGTTCCAGGGCCAGCCGAAATAGGAGAAGATCTCGGG
>JBDLIK010000013.1:0-16028 GCA_039714895.1 Myxococcota bacterium
CCACGCGGGCGAGGACATCGAGCTGGTGGTCCGGCGCGTGTCCGTGGCGGTGATGATCTTCGCCACGATCCACGCCGCGGTGGCCGTGCTCTCGGCTGCCAACAGCATCTACTCCCTGGATCCCGAGAACCGCACGCGCCCGATCAAGGGCTACGTCCAGCTCGCATCGATTGGGCTCTACCTGGTGGCGGCTCTGCTGGTGCTCGCCAGCCTGATGGACCGCTCGCCCCTGCTGTTCCTGAGCGGCATCGGAGCCATGACCGCGGTGCTCCTGCTGATCTTCCGGGACACCATCCTCGGCCTGGTGGCCAGCGTACAGCTCACCACCAACGACATGGTCCACGTGGGCGATTGGATCGAGATGCCCCAATGCGGTGCCGACGGCGACGTCATCGACGTGGCGCTGCACACGGTGAAGGTGCAGAACTGGGACAAGACCATCACCACCATCCCCACCTACAAGCTGATCGAAGACTCCTTCAAGAACTGGCGGGGGATGTCCCGGTCCGGAGGTCGGCGCATCAAGCGAGCGATCTTCGTCGACGTGAACAGCATCCGATTCCTCACGTTGACCGAGATCGAGCGCTACGCGGGCTGGTCGCTCCTGCGCGACTATATGCGCAGGAAGCGCGAGGAGCTCGCGGAGTACAACGCCGGGCGGGATTCGGAGGCCTCGGTCTCCGCCGACGTCCGTCAGCTCACCAATGTGGGCACCCTGCGCGCCTACATCGAGAGCTACCTGCGCCAGCATCCGAAGGTCCACCAGGGCCTGACCCTGATCGTGCGCCAGCTCGCTCCGGGAGCCGAGGGGCTCCCCATCGAGATCTACTGCTTCGCCAACGATACGGAGTGGGCGGCCTACGAGGGGATCCAATCCGACATCTTCGACCACATCCTAGCGATCTCGCCGGAGTTCGACGTGCGCATCTACCAGAATCCCACCGGTCGGGACCTGGCTGACCTTGCCCCGCCGGCGCGTCTGGTCAACGCTCCCGCGGGTTCGAAAGATCCTCCCGATAGAGGTTGATTTCCGTCTGTAGACTCTCGATCGCCTCGCGGCCGGATCGGAAGATCAGACCCCCCTCCGCGGTGCCGAAGGCCTGGTTGAGCAGCTCCGGAACCGGGAGCTGCTGGTCGAGGGCACCGAGGCCCCCCTCGAGCGGCACCACGATCGCGTAGCTGAGCCGGTCTCCCACCAGCGTCTGGAACGTGCGGAAGCGCATGGGGTCGTCCACCTTCGGAATCGCCTCAGCAATCTTCCGGATCAGCTCCTCGCAGGCCTCCTGGCCGCCCGGGCGCGCGCGCAGCTGCGTGAGCATCATGGTCTGGGAGGGTGCCGACGGTCCGGCGGGCTCCGCGTGGCTCAGCTCGTCCCGGGCGATGGCGACCACCGACTCGATCTGATCCAGACAGGCATTCGTGGCTGCGAAGTGCTTCCGTCCCGCCTCCGCTCCGAGCACCTCCTCGAAGACGGTGGCCGGGGGTGCCTGGGCACCCAGGCTCTGCCAGTCGTCGTGGAGCGTGCTGAAGCCGATGGTGCCGGTCTGTCCGTACACCACCTGGTAGGCCGTCCAGGGTCTCTCGTAACCCTTCTCGCGCGCCGCCGTGGCGAGACGCGCAACACCGTCCTCGAAGCTGACGAAGCTGTCGGGACGCACCCGGCAGATGTCTGCATTCACGAGCATGACTCGCTCCTCTGCGGATCCGCCGAAGCCAGATCCGCCTTGAATCCTGGGTCGTGGGTCTTGTTCGGGAACCGAGCGGAGGGCCGGGGCGGAGCGCGGGGCGGCGGCCGTCGGACACCGTCCCAGCGTGCGAACGGCGCGACAGGGGGGGCCTGCACGATCGCCTCCGGGATGACGCCAGGATTCCACGCCGGGCGCGGAGAGTCAACCAGCGATCGAAGAAACCCGGTGAGTGCACCACGACGTCCGGCGCCTGTCTGAACACCGTTCTCATCCTTGGGAGGTACACTCGCCGCCTCGTCGTGAGTTGCACCGGACAGATCCCGGAGCGTCCGATCCGGCTGGGCGTCTCCTCGTGTCTGCTGGGACACGAGGTCCGCTTCGACGGAGGCCACAAGCGGGACCGCTGCGTGACCGATCTCCTCGGTGGCTTCGTGGAATGGGTACCCGTCTGTCCCGAGGTCGAGGCGGGCATGGGCGTTCCGCGCCCGGCGCTGCGCCTGGTCCGTCGGGGCAGCGGGGTAGGGCTCTTCGAGGTCGCTTCAGGCCGCGATCACACCCGACGCATGGAGGCCTTTGCGGCCCAGCGCGTCCGTGCACTCCGACACCTCGATCTTTGTGGCTACATCCTGAAGAAGGACTCCCCGAGCTGTGGAATGGCTCGGGTCGAGGTCCACGGCGAGAAGGGGGTGCCCCCTCGGGATGGCCGCGGGCTCTACGCGTCCGCCCTGATGAAGGCCTATCCGAAGCTCCCGATGGAGGAAGAAGGTCGGCTGAACGACCCGAGGCTGCGGGAGGATTTCATCGAGCGAGTCTTCGCGTACCGACGTCTGCGCCACCGCGGACGCCGACCGTGAACTCGCCTCGTCGCGAGGATCGAGCGAACGAACCGGTGGTGCGAGGGGCTCTGCCGGCGGGCCCACTCGGGCCTACATGCGAATGGCCATCGGCGTTCCTCCGGGCGCGAGGTGGAGAGCCAGTGGAATCCAGCCTATCGCAGCTTCCGGGGGCTCCCCATCGGGTGGGGCGCGCCCGGGGACGTGGCTACGCTCGCGCACGCCCTTTGCACCGCCAGCCGTCGAGAAGGAGGCCATGCGCCCCGCTGCCGTTGCCCTCGTCATCCTCGACGCCTTTCCGCATGGGCCGCCGACCCGCGAGCTCACCCCTGCGCTGTACTCGCTGGCGCAGAGCGGCGGCTGGGCGCCCGCCGGCGGCCGGGCGGTGCTCTCGGCGTCGACCTACCCGAACCACGCGACGTTCCTTACCGGGGTCGATCCGATCGAGCACGGGATCCTGACGAGTCATGCCCTCGTCGAGGACGGGTTCCGGCCGGCGCAGGAGGTCGGCCCCGGGGCCCCGACGCTCTTCGAGGCCTGCCGGGAGGCGGATCGCCGCGCCGTGGGGGTCTTCGGGGATCAGAACCTGGTGGGCGTCTGCGGGGCGCGCGCCGCGGACGCCCACTGGCCGCCGGACGGTGTGCTCGCCGAGGGCGTCGCGCGGGGTGCGCTGGGCTTCGCGGCGGATGCCGCCGTGCTCGGGGCCCTCGACGAGGTCGAGGTCGACACGGCCGACCTCCTGGTCGTGCAGCTCGACGAGGTGGACACCGCCCGGCACCTCCACGGGCCCGACGCACCCGAGGCCCTCGACCAGTGCCGGGCGACGGACGCGGCGTTCGGCGAGTTGCTCACGCGGCTCGAGGCGCGCTGGCCGGAGATCGTGGTGATCGCGCTCAGCGATCACGATCACGAGGCCGTCGCCAGCGGGGCCATCGATCTCGCCGCCGAGACTCGCGCCCGGGGCCTCGAGGTGCTCGTCGACCACGACGGAACCGCGGCGCTGGTGGCGGGACGGGTCGAGGAGCGGGTGCTCCTCGAGCTTCCCGGTGTCGTTCAGGCGGCACGGCTGGGCGACGAGCGCACCCTCGTCTGGGGCGAGCCGGGTCAGCAGTTCGGGATCGACTGGGGGCTCAAGGGCCAGCACGGCAGCCCGCGCACGGCCCGGCAGCTCGTGGTCGTCGGGGGAGGGCACCCGTCGGCCGCCGTGCTGGCCCGGCAGCTCGAGGCCTTGGCGCCTGCCGCCGCCGGCTGGGCCGGTCGGATCCGGGACCTGATGGGCCTGCCCCCGGCTAGAAGCGTGACCCAAGATCGCAAGGAGAGGGCAAGCGCCGACGCTCGCGCACGGTAGGCGCGGCGGCTGGGAGCCGTCTCCGTCCTCCGCTCAATCCGGCTTGCGCAGGCGCAACACGAAGCGGTCGGTCCGGCCCCGGATGTCGGGATCGAAGACGCTCCTCGAACGATCGTCGTCGGGGTTGCGCAGCAGCTCGCTCCGGGCGTCGATCTCGAAGCCCGCTTCGGTGACGGCGGCGACGACCCGGTCCTCGTCGATGCGGTGGAGCTTCGCGTCGTCGCCATCCGGGCTGCCCGCGTGATCGATCAGACCGAGGATTCCCCCGGGCTTCAGCAGCCGGGACACCGCCGCGAGGAAGCCCTGAGCGGCCTCGGGGCCGCGGCCGTTGTAGATGTCGTGGAAGTTGAGGGCGGTGAGGGCGGCGTCCATCGAGCTCGGCGGCAGCGTGAGCTCGCTCATCTCACGATCGCGCCGCTCGACGTTCGCCAGCCGATCACCGGCGAGGCGGGCCGTCAGGGCCTTGTCGTTGGCGCCCTCGCGCATCTTCAGCACGAACGGGCTGTTCTGGGCGTACACGGTGCCGGTGGGTCCCACCGCCAGGGAGAGCACCTCGGTGTAGTAGCCGCCGGCGGCGATGAGGTCGATCACCGTCATGCCGGGTTCGATCCCCAGGAAGGCGACCACCTCAGCCGGCTTCCGGCCGGCATCGCGGACGCGATCCGCCTCCGGCCGACCCTCGCCGGCGAGGCTCTGGGCCAGCGTCGGGGTCGTGTCCGCAGCGCGGACACCCTCTGCGCCAAGGGCCAGGATGCCCAGCACCAGGGCCGTCGTGAATCCGGCGTGCATGCTCCCTCCTCGGGTGCTCACCGTACCATGGCAGCGGCTCGCGGGCTCGATCGGCCGCCTGGCTGCGATGTGAGATACTAGAGGCTCGTTCCAGGAGGGGATCCCCCGTGGCGAGCCCGATGCTCGTGAGCCCCGACGCCCGACGGGTGGCGCAGCTGTACGAGCGCTATCGCAGCGAGCCGGCTGCGGTCGAGCCCGCCTGGCAGGAGTTCTTCCGCTCCCTGGACGAGGGAGCCCGGGGTCTGTTGGATTCGCTCAGCCGGGGTGGAGCTCCGCTGCCCACGGCGCCAGCGTCCGAGGCCCCGGCCAGCGGCGACACGAGAGCGGCCGCTCTCGACTCGATCCGGGTGCTGGCGCTGATCGACGCCTACCGCACCCGTGGACACCTGGAGGCGAAGCTCGATCCGCTGCGGCTGCGGCCGCGGGAGCGGCAGGCGGACCTCGACCCCCGACACCACGGCTTCGACGAGGCGGATCTCGATCGGCCGGTGTTCGTGAACGGCGAGCTGGGGCTCGACGTGGCGACACCGCGGGAGATCGTCCGCACGCTGCGCCGGATCTACTGTGGCGCGGCGGGCGTCGAGTACATGCACATCCTGGATCCGGAGCAGAGGGCCTGGATCCAGGCGAGCATGGAGGGGTCCCAGGCCCGCTTCATCCTGAAGCCCGGGGTGAAGCGCGACATCCTCGAGAACCTCGCCATGGCCGAGACCTTCGAACGCTTCCTCCATCGCAAGTTCGTCGGGACCAAGCGCTTCGGACTCGACGGCGCCGAGTCCGCCATCCCTGCACTCGAGGCGGTCCTCACCCACGCGGTGGAGAGCGGGGTGGAGGAGGTGGTGATCGGCATGTCCCATCGCGGGCGCTTGAACGTGCTCGCGAACGTGATGGGCAAGCCCCTGGAGGCGACCTTCGCAGAGTTCCACGGCATCCCCTCGGCCCCGCTCGACCTCGGCTCCGGCGACGTGAAGTACCACCTCGGCACGTCTTCGGACCGGAAGCTCGGTGGGCGAGCGCTCCACCTCTCCATGAACGCCAACCCCTCGCATCTCGAGGCGGTCGACCCGGTGGTGCTCGGCAAGACCCGCGCCAAGCAGGTCCAGCGTCGTGACACCAATCGGTCTCGGGTGATCCCGATCCTGATCCACGGCGACGCTGCCTTCACGGGCCAGGGCATCGTCCCCGAGACGCTGGACCTCTCCCATCTCGACGGCTATCGCACCGGAGGCACTCTCCATCTGATCATCGACAACCAGATCGGCTTCACCACGAATCCGGTGGCGGCTCGCTCGGGGCCCTACTGCTCGGACGTCGCCAAGGTGATCCAGGCCCCCATCGGCCACGTGAATGGCGACGACCCCGAGATGGTCGTGCTGATGGCCGGCTTCGCCACGCAGTTCCGTCAGACCTTCCACAACGACGCCATCATCGACCTGTTCTGCTACCGGCGCTTCGGGCACAACGAGGCGGACGAGCCTGCCTTCACCCAGCCGATCATGTATCGGAAGATCGAGGAGCAGCCCTCCACCCTCGACATCTACTCCCGGCGGCTGATCGAAGAGGGAGTCGTCTCCGAGCAGGACGTGGAGGAGATCGTCCGGAGCTGCCGAGAGCGCCTGGAGGTCGCCTTCGAGCGCTCCACAGAACACCGCGCCAACCAGACCGAGTGGCTCGACGGCGCCTGGTCCGGCCTGCAGCCCGTGCAGGGCTACGACGCGCGGCGCGGCAAGACGGCGGTGGATCTCGGGACACTGCGCGAGGTCGGCGAGGCGCTCACACGGGTGCCGGAGGGCTTTCAGGTACACCGGAAGATCACGCGTCAGCTCGACACGAAGCGGCGGCTGCTAGCGGCGGGGAAGGGCCTCGACTGGGCGACCGCCGAGGCGCTGGCCTTCGGCACGCTGCTCATCGAGGGCAATCCCGTCCGCCTCACCGGGCAGGACGTCAGTCGGGGGACCTTCTCCCACCGCCACGCCGCCCTGGTGGATCAGGTGGACGAGCGGCGTCACGTGCCGCTCAACCACATTCGCGACCTCCAGGAGCAGCTCGAGGTCGTGGACAGCCCGCTCTCCGAGGTCGGCGCCCTGGGCTTCGAGTTCGGCTATTCGCTGGCGGATCCGCGGACCCTGGTGCTCTGGGAGGCACAGTTCGGAGACTTCGCAAACGGCGCCCAGGTAATCATCGATCAATTCGTGGCAGCCTCGGAGTCCAAGTGGCTGCGCATGTCGGGCCTGGTGCTGCTGCTGCCCCACGGCTACGAGGGGCAGGGGCCCGAGCATTCCTCGGCGCGCCTCGAGCGCTTCCTCCAGCTGTGTGCGGAGGACAACCTCCAGGTGGTGAACTGCACCACCCCTGCGAACTACTTCCACGTGCTACGCCGCCAGATGCACCGTGCCTTCCGCAAGCCGCTCATCGTGATGTCTCCGAAGTCGCTGCTGCGTCACAAGCAGGCGGTCTCGGATCTCGAGCAGATGGGACGGGGCAGTGGCTTCCACCGGGTGATGCACTGCGACGAGCTGCCCAGCGACCCTACGGAGGCACGCCAGCTCGTGATGTGCAGCGGCAAGCTCTACTACGAGCTCGACGCAGCGCGGAAGGAACGAGGCGCGAGCGACGTCCACTTCCTGCGGATCGAGCAGCTCTACCCCTTCCCCGAGGATGCGCTGGCCGAGCTGATGGAGCCCTACCGGCATTGTCACCTGGTCTGGTGCCAGGAGGAGCCGCGCAACATGGGCGCCTGGAACGTGGCCTCCTCCTTTGTCCAGGAGGTGGCAGAGCAGCTCGGCTGCAAGCACCCGCTGCCGCGCTACGCGGGCCGTCCGACCGCCGCTTCGCCCGCGACGGGATCCTCGGAGGCCCACCGCGCGGAGCAGGCCAGGCTGATCGACGACGCGCTGACCATCGGAAGGAAGGCGGAGAGCCGCATCGCCTCGCGTCGGGCGGCCGCGGGCCGCCGTGGGACGGACGTGCTGTGACCGACCTCGTCGTGCCCCCGCTCGGTGAATCCGTCAGCGAAGCCACCGTCGCTGCCTGGCTGCACAAGGTGGGCGAGACGGTGCCGGTGGACGAGGCGTTGGTGGAGCTCGAGACCGACAAGGCCACAGTCGAGGTGTGCGCCCCCCATGCCTGCGTGATCGCCGAGATCCTGGTCCCCGAGGGCGATACCGTGGAGATGGGCAGCGTGATCGCGAAGCTCACGCCCGCTGAGGCCTCGGCCGCCGTCGCGCCGCCACCCGGCCCGGCCCCCGCGCCCGAGCAGAGCCTCGCATCGCCCGAGCCGAAGGCGGCGGTTGGCCTGGATCCCGCCCGGGCCCCGCGCAGCGGGCCAGGCGGAACCATCACCGCGGACGACCTCCGGACCTTCCTGGGCGCGGGCGAGCCTGGCCGGGAGGGGCCGGCGGCCCGCAAGCTTCTGGCCGAGCGGGGCCTCTCGGCCGCCGACGTGAGAGCGACGGGCCCCAGCGGCCGGGTGACGAAGGGGGATGTGCTGGCCCACGTCGCAGCCCCGCCCTCCGAGGCGGCAGCTCCGGCTCCGTCCGCCGGAGCGGCAGCCTCTCGGGAGGAGCGCGTCCGCATGCCGCGCATCCGCCAGACCATCGCGCGGCGTCTGAAGGAGGCGCAGAACACCGCGGCGATCCTCACCACCTTCAACGAGGTCGACATGGGCGCAGTGATCGAGCTGCGCCGGCGTTTCCGCGAGGAGTTCGAGAAGAAGCACGGGGTACGGCTCGGCTTCACGTCGTTCTTCGCGAAGGCGGTGGTCGCTGCGCTCCAGGAGATTCCCGCCGTCAACGCCGAGATCGACGGTGACGAGATCGTCTACAAGCACTATGTGAGCATCGGGATGGCGGTGAGCGCGCCGAACGGGCTCGTGGTGCCCGTGATCCGCGACTGCCAGGCCCGCTCGTTCGCCGACATCGAGCGCGCGCTCGGCGAGCTCGCCGCCAAGGCCCGGGACGGCGCGCTCCGGGAAGACGACATGGCCGGAGGCACGTTCACCATCAGCAACGGCGGGGTGTTCGGCTCGCTGCTCTCCACCCCGATCCTCAACCGGCCCCAGTCCGGGATCCTGGGCCTGCACAAGATCGAGGAGCGTCCGGTGGCTCGAGACGGGGAGGTCGTGATCCGCCCCATGATGTACGTCGCGCTCTCCTATGATCACCGCATCATCGATGGGCGCGAGGCCGTGACGTTCCTCGTCAAGGTCAAGGAGTGCATCGAGGATCCTCAACGCCTCATGCTCGAAGTGTGAGCGGAGGAGCCATGGCGTCGGACGCGTACGACCTGGTGGTGATCGGCGGCGGCCCCGGTGGCTACGTGGCGGCGCTGCGCGCAGCCCAGCTGGGCCTGCGCGTCGCCTGCGTGGAGAGGCGGGGGCGGCTCGGCGGAACCTGCCTCAACGTGGGCTGCATCCCTTCGAAGGCACTGCTCCATTCCTCCGAGCGCTACGCGCAGCTCCGTCACGGGCTTGGGGACCACGGCATCGTGGTGGGAGAGGTGGAGCTAGACCTCGGCACCATGATGGCGCGCAAGGACAAGGTGGTCGCGGATCTCGGACGCGGCATCGACTTCCTGCTGGAGAAGAACGGCGTCGCGCGCATCGAGGGCTTCGGGAGCATTCCGGAGCCGGGCATCGTGTCGGTGGAGCTTCCGGAGGGGGGCCCGGAGCGTCTCTCGACCCGGAACGTGCTCATCGCCACGGGCTCCGAGCCCGCGCGCCTCCCGGGGCTCGAGGTCGACGAGAAGCAGATCGTGAGCTCCACCGGCGCGCTGGCCCTCGAGCGGGTCCCCGAGCGCCTGGCGGTGATCGGAGCGGGTGCCATCGGCCTCGAGCTCGGCTCGGTCTGGTCGCGGCTGGGCGCGGAGGTGACCGTGATCGAGATCGAGGGTCACGTGCTGCCGGGAATGGACCGGGAGATCAGCAAGCTGGCCCAGCGTGTCCTCAAGCGACAGGGACTCCGCTTCGAGCTCGCGACCCGCGTGCAGGGTGCCACCCGGGAGGCCTCCGGCCTGACGCTCCGGGCGGAGGCGCTCGCCGGCGGCGAGGCCCGCGAGCTCCCGGTGGACGTCGCCCTGGTGGCCATCGGCCGCGTGCCATTCACGGAGGGGCTCGGCCTCGAGACCCTGGGCGTCGAGCGCGACGAGCGTGGCTTCCTCCGGGTCGACCCCCGCTACCAGACCTCGGTGCCCGGTGTCTTCGCCATCGGAGATTGCGTTCCGGGCCCCATGCTGGCCCACAAGGCCGAGGAGGAGGGCGTAGCCTGCGTCGAGATGCTGGCGGGCCAGCAGGGCCACGTCGATCACGACCGCGTGCCGAGCGTCGTCTACACCTGGCCCGAGGTCGCCTCGGTGGGGCGCACCCAGGAGCAGCTCGAGGCGGACGGCATCCGCTTCTCGGTGGGTCGGTTCCCCTTCTCTGCCAACAGCCGGGCGCGGATCACTGGCGACGCCGAGGGCCTGGTGAAGATCCTCGCCGATGCGCGGAGCGATGCCGTGCTCGGGGTGCACATTCTGGGCCCCCTCGCCGGCGATCTCATCGCCGAGGCCGTTCTGGCGCTGGAGTTCGGTGCCTCTGCCGAAGACATCGCCCGCACCTGCCACGCCCACCCGGCCACCGGCGAAGCCATCAAGGAGGCGGCGCTTTCGGTGGCCGGCCGCGCCCTGCACGCCTGACCCGGTCTCGCTTGCGGGAGACGCTGCGCTAGCCTTTTGCCGCGCCCGGGGAGTGAGCCATGGTCCCGGACTACGATCCGTGTCGCCCGGAATGGCGCGACGACCCGTACCCCCACTACCGTGAGCTGCGCGACTCGGCGCCCGTCTACTGGGCGCCCCACACGGGCGCGTGGTGTGTCTCGCGCTACGAAGACGTGATGACCGTGCTTCGCAACCCGGAGCTCTTCTCGTCTCGCGCCATGTTCACCTTCCTGATGAACCAGGGCTACGAGGGCCGACCGCCGCTCTCCTGGCCGATGCTGCGTTTCGTCGTGCGCTTCGTGTGGCACACACGGCTCAACCCCTTCGAGTTCGCTACGGCGCGGAACCTGATCGCTGAGGACGGCGAGCGGCACTCGGCGATGCGCAACGTCGTCAATCGTGGCTTCACGCCTCGCCGCATCGCTGCCTGGGAGGGGCGCGCGCGGGAGCTGGTGGCCGAGAGCATGCTCAGGCTCCGCTCGGGTGCGCCCTTCGACCTGGTGGAAGACCTCGCCATCCCGCTGCCGGTGAGCATCATCGCCGAGATGATCGGCGTCGAGCCCGATCGGCAGAAGGACTTCAAGCGTTGGTCCGACGCCATCATCGAGTCCTCCACCGGACCCGGCCGCGGCGATCCCTTCAACCCCCGGATGGTGAGCACCATCATCGAGCTGGCCACCTACGTGCGCGCGGTTGCGGAGGAGCGGAAGCGTCACCCGACAGACGACCTGGTGAGCCTCATCGTCGCCGAGCAGGACGGCGATCAGGCCCTCACCATCCGCGAGGTGATCCAGTTCGTGATGTTGCTGCTCGTCGCCGGCAACGAGACCACCACCAACCTGATCGGCAACGCCGTGACCGCGCTCCTCGACCATCCGGACCAGCTGGCGCGCGTGGCGGCGGATCCCCGCCGGGTCCCCGACGCGATCGAGGAGACGCTGCGCTACGACCCGCCCATCCAGCTGGTCTTTCGCACCACCACCCGTGAGGTGGAGCTGGCCGGGACGACGATCCCCAAGGGCGCCTACGTGGCGCCGCTGCTGGGCTCGGCGAATCGTGACGAGCGCCGCTTCCCGGATCCGGATCGCTTCGACATCGGACGCGGATCCCAGGGACACGTGGGCTTCGGCTTCGGCACGCACTTCTGCCTGGGCGCCTCGCTGGCCCGACTCGAGGCGCGGCTGGCGCTCGAAGCGCTGGTCCCGGAGCTTCCGCACCTCGAGCGGGAGCGGCCGCAAGAGCTCGTGGACTCGTTCCTGGTGCGGGGGCCGCGCCGGATGGAGCTTCGCCGGGCGGCCTGAGCGGTGACTCCTCCCCCGGCCGGGGGAGGAGTCACTGGCGGATGGGGTCTGCTGGAGCGCGGCCAGGAGCCAGGGTCCGCGATGCCCATTCCTCCGATACACTTCGGCTCCCGCTGGGAGGCCGAGCGCGGCCCAGTGGCGTATGGGGCGGAAGGCCCCACAGCCGAGGAGGAGACGAGGGGATGCTCTCGATTGAAACGATTCTGGTGCCGGTGGACTTCTCGGCGCATTCGAAGGCAGCGCTCATCCGAGCCATCGACCTCGCCAGGGACGTCGGCGCTCGTCTCCACCTGCTGCACTGCTACGAGGTGCCCTACCCCGGGGTGGCGGAGTACCAGGTGGCCATCCCGGACACGGTCTGGGAGCGGGTCCGCGAGGTGGCGGCTCGGAGGATCGAGGAGCTGCGCGAACAGGCTGCATCGGCAGGAGTCGAGGTATCCACGGACGTGAGCAGCGAGCCGGCGGCCAACGCGATTGCCACCGTCGCAGAGCGCATCGGGGCCGACCTCATCGTGATGGGAACGCGAGGGAACACGGGACTCGAGCACGTGCTGCTGGGCAGCGTCGCCGAGCGAACCCTGCGCAGCGCTCCTTGCAACGTCCTCGCCGTCAAGGGTCCGAAGGAGTCATCGCCGGCGTCGGACGCCGCCAGCCCCATCCGGACCATTCTTGCGGCGGTCGACTACTCTCCGCGATCGCTCGCTGCTCTCACGACGGCAGTCGAGCTGAGCCAGCGGATCGGGGCGAAGCTGCACATCGTTCACGCGTTCAGCCTTCCGGTGGTCTTCGCGGGACCCTATGAGATCGCGGTCCCCGGTGCCGTCTTCGACGAGGCGCGCAGAGGAGCCCGGGAGGAACTCGAGAAGGTCACACGGGAGGCTTCCGCTGAGGGCGTCGCGATCGAATCCCACCTCGCCGAGGGGCCCGCGGCATCGGCCATCGTCGCCACCGCCGAGGAGCTCGGAGCCGACCTGATCGTGATGGGAACCCACGGCCACACCGGGCTCAAGCATCTGATGCTCGGAAGCGTCGCCGAGCGCACGCTGCGCCTCGCGCCCTGCTCTGTCCTCACGGTCAAGGACACGACCGGGAGCTAGGCACTGCGCCGCCCGAGCAAGAGGCCTCCACTCCATGTCTCGAGCGGCCCACCCAGCCGAACACCTGGAGTCGAACATGCCTGAGGAACTGAATCTGGACCTGGACATCGCCTCCTTCCGGCGCGGGGAAGGGCAGGAGCGCGTCGTCCGCGTGGGGGTGGTGCGCGCCTTCGGCTACACGAAGGATGGGGGCGCACCCACCATCACACGCGATTGCCGGAGCTACCAGGAGCTCGAACGAGAGGTCGGGCGGCTGAGGCAGGATCTCGAGGGTCTCCTTGCGCGAGCGCGCTCCATCTACGACGTCGAAGGGGAGAGCAAGGCGGAGGCCCCCGAGGCTCCGGCGCGGATGGAAGGCCGTTCCGCGGCTCCGAAGAAGAAGCTTGCAGACGCCGGCCGCCTCCGGGTGGCTGACGTAATGACCCGAGAGGTCCGGACCGTCGGGAGGAATGACGAGCTCTCGGTGGCGGACGAGCTGATGAAGGTCGGCGGCTTCCGCCACGTAGTCGTCGTCGACGACGCCGGCCAGGTGGCCGGTGTGATCAGCCACCGCGACGTCTTCTACGGCGCGCTGGCCTGGTCGATGGGCCTCGGCACGGCCGCCCACGAGAAGGCTCTGGAGGCGTATCCGGTCAAGCAGGTGATGCAGGCGAGCGTCGTCAGCGTCGATTCCCGGACACCGCTGTCCGACGCGGCAACGCTCATGCTCGAGCGGCGCATCGGTTGCCTTCCGGTCATCGATGGCGGGAACCTCGTTGGCATTCTCACCGAGGGCGACGTCCTGGCTCTGCTCTCGGGGCAGTGAGGCACAGGGTGCGTCTCCCGTGAGCAGTGAGGGGTGCCCCCGTACGGGGACTCCCGGGTCGGTGATAGACTGAGGGGGTCATGGCCAGCTTCCATCCGAGTCAGAGTCCTCGAAGTCTCGACGCGTTGGTCGGCTATCAGGTCCGTCGCTGGGACCTCGAGGAGGAGAAGCGTGCTCCGCGCGGCCCGCTGCCCTGCGTCGCCATGTCCCGTCTGCCCTATTCGGGGGCAGCGGAAGTGGGGAGGAAAGTCGCAGAACGTCTGGGTTTCGGCTTCTTCGGAATCGAGATCGTGGACCAGATCGCGCGAGAGCAGGGCATCCAGCGCGATCTGGTGGAGGGTGTAGACGAGCGGGTTCGCAGCGCCATCGATCGTTGGGTAGTCGACGCCTTCCGCCAACGCCCGTTCAACGAGAGCGACTACCTGCGCGGTGTGGTCCGGACCGTTGCGACCCTGGGGGAGCGCGGCCTGGCCGTGATCCTGGGTCGGGGGAGCCCCTTCATTCTGGGCGAGGCGCGGACGTTGCGCGTGTTGGTGGTGGCACCCCGGCAGTGGCGCATCGCGCGGCGACTCGAGGAGGAGGGTGGCTCCGCCGAGGAGGCCGAGGAACGGATCGAGCTCGACGACGAGAGCCGGATCCGCTTCTTGCGCGCCGACTTCAAGGTCGAGCCGAACGACCCGGGACTCTACGACCTGGTCGTG
Source organism: Myxococcota bacterium (assembly GCA_039714895.1). GTDB lineage: Bacteria > Myxococcota_A > UBA9160 > UBA9160 > DASRUS01 > JBDLIK01. The sequence goes on from JBDLIK010000013.1 coordinate 14,257, forward strand.
AACACGGCAACCCTCGGGTTCGACGGCGCCGCCGAGTTGATGGTCGAGGCCCTGGCGCGCAAGTTTCCTGCGTTTCGCCCAGGAGCCTGAGTTTCGGTCGTCTTCACGCGCCCGCAGACGGGCCACAGACCGCGCGCAGCCTTGCCTTCCAGGAGTCCTGCGGTCCGAAGCTCCGAGGGCGCTTCCCAAGGCGCTCAGCCGAGTGCCGCCCCCAGCGCGCGCTCCACCAGGGCGGCTCCGATCCACGAGCCCAGGCCGATGGCCACGTAGAGGCCGAAGCGGAGCACCGTGGACGCATCGAAGGGCAATGTGCGGACCCGCTCGACGCGCTGCTCCCAGGCGAGCAGGTCGGTGAGCGTGAGCTTCGCGAGCCGCGCATCTGAAACGGAGACCCCGTCGAGGCGTGCACCCAGAGCGGCGCGCACGCGCGCGAGCTCGCCATCGCGGATCTCGATGAGGCGCTTTCGCGCGCCTCGCACCGGGCCGAGGAAGGCGACGACGCCGATGACGGCGCTTCCCGCGATGGCTCCCGCGTTCACGCTGCGCCCGAACGGTGCGAGCAACATGATGGCCAGGATCGCGGAGATCCCGGCCCAGACCGCGACGCTGCGCAGGCCGCATCGGCCCAGGGGAGCGAGGGGCCGGAGGTCGAGGAGGTCGAGGCGAAGCTCCCTGCCGAGCCGCGAAAAACGCCGGGCCAGGGAGGTTGCGATCACGCCGGTGAGGCAGATCGCGCAGACGATCAGGGTCGTGCGCAGCGACGCCCACAGGAAGAAGGGATGGCCGATCCCAGGGAAGCCGCCGGGCCACTGTGCGGGTGCGGCGTTGATCGTGATGCCGAGCACCACACCGCAGGCCGTCACGCTCCAGAGCGATCTCCGCGGGAAGCGGTCGACCTCCGGAAGAGCTGTGTCGGGGTCGAGCGCCGGGCGCAGAGCTTCGAGATCTCTCCGCGCGCCCCGTACGAGCGCCACGCTGCCCCCCACCGTCCAGCCGAACAGGCCCGATAGAGCGACGACGTCGAACCAGCCACGGGCATCGCGCCAGAAGCGCAGCTCCAGCGGCGAGTCCTCCGCCCAGCCGAAGGCCAGGGTCAGGCCGAGGGAGCCAGCCGCTAGCAGGAACCAGGCCACCAGGCCGACCCCGGTGGGCGACAGGCGGCTCCAGTCCGGCAGCCGGACCTCGCTGGGTGCAGCGCTCACATTGGGAGGATGGCGCCTCGGCCGCAGCTTTTCACCCCATCGCTCGCGTGCCGCCCAAGGGCGAGTGAGACCCGCCTGACCGCTGATTGCCCGGGATTGCGTGTCCGTTGCCGCTGGGTGACGTCAGCTCTGCCGTGCATCTACCGATCGACCGCGCGCTTTCTGCGCACCATTGACGAAGCGGGTAGTTCGCTCGAATGCTGCCTGTGACCTGCATACGAGATGCACGCCAGCTGCCGGTTGGTCACACGAGCGTTGCCGCATTTCTGCAGACATTCTGCGGATCTACTGCACATCGCGCTTGAACAGTGGCTGCTCCCCTGGCATGGTTGGCCACTGCATCGCGATTGCTGCGTTGGATGGGTGGTGGCTGAAGCTGGAGATGTTGCAATGGACCCGATTCGCTCGCGCATCCCGATCGCTCGGCAGCGGACGCGGGAGATCCCGGCGGGTCTCCTGACCGGCATGCTGTTCGCACTCGTCTCGGCAGCCAGCGTTGCCGCAGACACCCCGGTCCTGCGCATGCTTCACGTGGTGGAGACGAGCGAGGAGCTCGACGCTCGGGATGAC
>JBDLIK010000014.1:0-15516 GCA_039714895.1 Myxococcota bacterium
TGAAGGCGTCCTCCAGGACGTTGCGCACCAGGTTCGAGACCGGAACGCGCAGCTCGTCGGCCACCTCGCGGATGTCGTCGGCCAGGCGATCGGACACCCGGGTGTGGAGGACGCGCTCCTTGCGGCCGTGCCGGCGGCGCTCCTCCCGGGCGCGCCGCCGCTGGGCGCGGAGGGCTTCCCGCTCCCGGCGCCGCTCCTCCCGCCGCCGCTCGTCGGACTCCATGGGTCCAGATTGTGATACATCGTAATACATTGTCAACAGAGCCCGAAAACTGTCGCATTTCCAGCGTGATACGCTCCAGCGGGGCGACCCTCGACCCCGCCGTCGCCGGGCACGCTAGCCTGTAGGGCCGCCATTGCCGCGGCAGGAAGGCTCGGGCCGTGAAGATCTCGGGTTGGGGACGCTATCCGGTCGTCGAAGGTAGGGAGGTCCTCTCCGAGGATCTGGAGCGCTCCACCGGCAAGGCCCGCCTCTCCCGGGGCCTGGGTCGCGCCTACGGAGACTCCGCGCTCCCGCCGGCCGCCGGCGAGACCCTCGCGGGCACCCGCCTGGCGGACCGTCTTCTGGCCTTCGATCCTGCCACCGGTGTGCTGCGTGCCGAGGCGGGGCTCTCGCTCGCCCGCCTCCAGGATCTCTTCCTGCACCGGGGCTGGTCGAGCCCGGTCGCCCCGGGCACGGAGTTCGTGACCGTCGGCGGCATGGTGGCGGCCGACGTCCACGGCAAGAACCACCACTGCAAGGGAAGCTTCGGCGAGCACGTCCGCTCCCTGCGCATGCGCGTGGCCGACGGACGCGTCCTCGAGGTGAGCGAGGCCAGCGAGCCCGAGCTGTTCCGCGCGACCCTCGGCGGCATGGGCCTCACCGGGCACATCCTCGAGGTCGAGTTCGCGCTGGAGCGCATCCCCAGCCCCTGGATCTGGCAGGAGAGCCTGCGCGTGGGGAACCTCGACGCCCTGATCTCCGCACTCGTCGAGTCCGGCCGCGAGTGGCCGTTCACCATGTCCTGGCTCGACTGCCTCGCCGGGGGCTCCAGCATGGGCCGGGGAATCGTCTCCCGGGGACGCTGGGCCGAGCCCGACGAGGCCCGCGCCAGACCCCCCCGGCGTCCCTTCTCACCCACCCTGCCCTTCGACCTGCCGAGCTGGCTGCTGAGCCGGCTCAGCATGGGGCTCTTCAACACCGGGGTCTACCGCGCACACGGCCGCCGGCTGCGGCGGGGGATCATGCATCCCCTTCGCTTCTTTCATCCCCTCGACATCGTCCAGCAGTGGAACCGCGCCTACGGAAGACGCGGCATGACCCAGTACCAGTCGGTGCTGCCGACGGATCCGAGCGGCCAGAGCTACCGGCGCTTCTTCGAGGTCCTGGCAGGAAGCGGCGAGGGATCGTTCCTCTGCGTGGTGAAGGACTTCGGGCCCGAAGGTCGAGGCACCCTCTCCTTCCCTCGCCCCGGGATCACCGCGAGCGTGGACGTTCCGGTCCGCGGCGAGCGCACGGCCCGACTGATCGACGCGCTCAACGAGGTCGTGCTGGAGGCGGGCGGACGCGTCTACCTCGCCAAGGACGCCTTCACGCGTCCCGAGCACCTGCGAGCGATGGAAGGCTCCCGTCTGGAAACCTTCCAGCAGATCCGGCGCAAATGGGATCCCGAGGGGCACCTCGCCAGCGCACAATCGGTCCGGCTGCTGGGAGACCGGGGATGAGGACGGTGCTGCTCGGCGCCACCCGAGGCATGGGCCGCTCCCTGGCGCGTCGACTGGTGGAGCGCGAGCACGAGGTCTTCCTGCTCGGTCGCGACGAGACCGAGCTCTCGCGCAGTGCGCGCGATCTGGAGATCCGGGGCGCCGAGGGCCGGGTGGGGTTCGCCGCCTGCGATCTCCTCGAGCCTGCGGCCTTCGGCCCCGCGCTCGACCTCGCGGACGAAACCCTCGGTGGCTTCGACGCGGTGGTGGTGAGCGCGGGCATCTTCGCCAGCCAGGAGGAGCTGGAGCAGGATCCCGCGGCCTGCCGTCTTCTCCTCGACACGAACTTCACCCATACCATTCTCTTCTGCGAGGAGGCGCGCCGACGGCTGATCCGTCAGGGCGGCGGGACGCTCTGCGCGTTCTCCTCCGTGGCAGGGGATCGGGCGCGCAAGCCCGTCGTCCTCTACGGCGCCGCGAAGGCGGGCCTCTCCCACTACCTCGAAGGCCTCGACCACCGCTTCCGCTCCCGGGGCCTGGTGACGGTGTGCGTGAAGCCGGGCTTCGTGCGTACCTCGATGACCGCGGAGCTCGACCCCCCGCCCTTCGCGGGCGAGCCCGATGGGGTGGCGCGCAGGGTGGTGCGCGCGCTCGAACGCGGGCGGCCCGTGGTCTACGTCCCCGCTGTGTGGCGTCTCATCCTCGCGGTGATCCGGCGGCTGCCGCGAGCGCTGATGCGACGCCTCTCGTTCTAGGTCTAGGAGCCTGACCCGGAATTCTGGCGGTCCTCCTCTGGGATGAGGCCATCGCATCATCAACCGGCTCGCCGCCCCCGGCGCCTTCAACCGACGAGCCCCAGGCCTCACTCGCGTCCCGAGCCAGGGCTCGCCAGGTAGAAGCCGATCGTCAAGAAGCCGAGCGAGGCCACGACCGCGGCCAGCCACGGACTCAAGCGCCCGGCCAGTCCCAGCGTGAAGCACGAGGCCGCCGCCCCGAAGGCCAGGGCTGCGAACGTCCTCTGAACGACCCGCCGACTCACGAAGGAAGATCCATGCGGAAGAACCAGACCTCCGTCAGCCAGTCGTCCGGGTCGACGCCGCGCTGGCGCGAGATCTCCTCGAGGATGCGACGACTCTCGACCGGGTCCTCAATGCGCACCGCGCGGCGCCGGAACAGGCGGCCGCCGATGCGCACGAGCACCTCGGGATCTTCCTGCACGATGTAGATCCAGCGCTTGAACGGTAAGACAAAGTCCGCCCCCACGTAGAGAGCCCTGTCGATCAGGAACGCGTGGGTCGTGATCGTATAGGGCGGGTCGGCGGGGATCTGCAGCTGGATCTCCTCGTCTCGTTCGAGCACGAGATCTTCTTCGAAGGGCTCCTCCGAAGGCACGCCCTCGAACGCCCCGCCAGGGTAGGGTCCCAGCGGGCCGCTCGTGAGCCGAGCCAGAGTCGCGGTCGCGACCAGGGCGACGACCAGAGTGGTCTGTGCGTAGGCGAAGCTCCGGAGGCTCCGTTCCAGGAACGCGCTCGCCCGGGAAGTCCCTCTGGTGCGGGAACCCCGTGCGAGGCCGAGCGAGACGGCAGCGACGACGACCGCGAAGGTCGCCAGGACGAGGCCGTAGAGCACGAGATAGCCCCACCCGCCCCCGAGCCACGACAGGAGGAAGAGCAGACCCAGCACCGCCGAGTACGCCCCCACGTGGAGACGGAGCGTCCCTCGGTTGCCGAACTCACGCGGTGTCATGCATGGTCCAGGCTGGCCAGGAACTTCAGAACGATGCCGAGCCCGTCACTTCTCACCGGGATGATCCCAGTATTCTCATCACCTTGATCCCACTCCCCGGGACCCAGGTCTTCTGATAGCACGTTGTCGTGTCTGTGGTGTTGTGGTTCTCCTTCCAGGGCCCGGTCGCCGGGTCTCACGCTCCCCGATAGCCGCGGACTCGGCTCTGCGCGAGCGAGCACGGGGGAAGCTCCAGAAGGAGAACGGTTTCTATCGGGATGGCGCGGGCAAGAGGTACCTGATCGGACCCCGCTACCTGCTCCTGGACGACCTCGATCCGAAGGCCACCCGCTTCGCGAGAGACCTCGGCGAACTGGGCGTCGCCGTACCAAACCTCGGCAACCGGTTTCTCTCGATCGGGCAAGTGAGAGACGGTGATCGTGAGTCTCAACGGGCTGTCGGGAGGCAAGCATTCCCAAGGGACATTGCTGAGAGGCACAGGCCCGCAGGGAACCGGCGGCGGTGACACGAGGGCTGCGTTCCTTGCGCCGTCGGGCTGCGGACACCCTGCGCTTCGCCTGCCACGAGCCTGCGGGCCGGTCGGCTGCAGTGACGCGCGCTACTTGGGTCGCGGAGGCGGCCCGCCGATGATCCGAGAGACGGGGTGGGGGCTTCGTCACAGCCTCGGGAGCGGGGATGTATATGCTCTCCACCGCTTGTCTCATCTTGGCGGCCGTCCTGATGCCGGTGGCCTGTGCCTCCTCGGGACCCGGCGCGGATCCGGTGCACGTCCGGGATGAAACCTCGCCGTTGCGGCGCGCGGACGCGGTGCAGGCAGCCCTCTCGATGGTGGGGGCTCCCTATCGCTACGGCGGCGGCTCGCCGTCCGGCTTCGACTGTAGCGGCCTGGTGGTCTACAGCTACGCCCGCGCGGGCTTCGCCGGGCTGCCGCACTCGGCCGAGGCCCTGGAGCACCGGGTGCGACCGATCACCGTCGACGACCTCGAGCCGGGGGATCTCCTCTTCTTCGACCTGGCTGGGAAGAAGAGCGCGCACGTCGCCATCTACGTCGGCGATCGCGAGTTCGTCCACGCTCCCTCGCCGGGCAAACGCGTCGAGCGCGTGGGCTTCGACCACGTCTACTGGGGGCCGCGCATCGAGCGGGCCGGGCGCATCGCCCACTGAAGCGCCCCGCTCTGGGCCGCACTCGCGTCGCCTGTGCCTCCACCGGCCCGGTCTGCTGCAAACAATCCCGGCTTCAGCCGCGATGGCGGTCAGCCGATCAGAAGGGCATGCGGATTGCGAGCACGGCTGCCCGGATCGCGGTCCTCGCGGGCCTGCCGCTCCTCGGCTCTTCCTTGAGCGGGTGCGCTTCGGTTTCCATGGCGGCTGAGTGGCCCTACGAGCATCCGATCGAATACGAAAGCGAGGACCAGTACGAGGCGTACGCTCAGGTCCCGCCCGGCCACCGCCCTCCGCCCGGTGAGTGCAGAATCTGGCATCGCGGCAAGCCTCCCGGCCAGCAGCCCCCGCCCGGTCCCTGCCATCTTCTCGAACGGCAGGTTCCGCCTGGTGCGGTGCTGGTCTACGGCAGATAGAGACTCGCCCGCCGATCCGCACCCTCGCTCAGTGATTAGGCGCGTCGCGGGCCGCAGAACTCGCTAGCTCATCCCCCGCCCACGCGAACTGCGGGCGCCTGCCCGGCGGTGTCCTATTCCGGGAAGGTCTGGACAGATCAGCTTCACAGACCCCCAGACGATCTGAGCGGGCGTCCGTCCGCGGGTTCGGGAGCCCCGGTGCGGTCGCTCGTGGTTGTAGAGACGATGGCGTCACAGGTACACCACCAGGCCGCAGACGATCGCGAAGCCCACCGCTGCGCCGATCACTCCGGGGTCCGTGATGACCACGTCGGTGGGACTTCCCCCGCGGCCCTTGGTGTAGACCAGGTGGAGATAGCGGAGGAGCCCGTAGAGCACGAAGGGCGAGCCGGCGAGCATTCCCCGCGATCCGAACTTCTCCACCGTCTCCGGCGACATGGCGTAGAGCAGATAGGTGATGAGCGCCGTGCTGGTGGTGAGCGAGATGGCCGGGTCGAGGAATCTCTCGCTGTAGAGGCCTAGCACCCCACGATGCGTACCGGCTTCGTCTCCGAGCAGCAACAGCTCGTGGCGGCGTTTGCAGAGCCCCATGAAGACGGCGAGCAGACCGGTGGCCAGCAGCAGCCAGTCCGAAGCCGGCACTTCCACCGCCAGGGCCCCTGCCAGCACCCGCAGCACGTAGAAGGAGCCGAGGGCCAGGACGTCGAGGATCACCAGGTGCTTGATCCAGCGGGTGTACAGGCCCTGCAGGACCAGATAGCCCACCAGCAGGGCGGTGAACTCGCGGCCCAGCTGCAGACCGATCAGCAGCGAGGCCACCAGCAACGCCGCGGCCACCAGCCACGCCACCCCCCGGTCGACCTCTCCCGCCGCCAGGGGACGGTGCCGCTTCACCGGGTGCACGCGATCGCCCTCGAGGTCGTGGAGGTCGTTCAGCACGTATCCTGCACTCGCGGCGAGGGAGAGCGCCACCATCGCGAGGCAGGTGCTCCCGATCGCCGCTGGGTCGAACAGTCGGGCACCGAAGAGCAGTGGCGCCGCCACCAGTCCGTTCTTCACCCAGTCCTTGGGCCGGAGCATCAGCAGCAGGGAGAGCATCCGATTGCGCCGGGCCGGCGCGGCGGTGACCATCAACCTAGGCTACCCCAGTGGGCGCGGGGCGCGCCCGCTGAGAGCCGGGAGGAGCCGTGTCGGAGCCCTGGTGGAAGTCTGCCGTCGTCTATCAGATCTATCCGCGTTCGTTCTGCGACGCCGGCGGCACCGGCGTCGGCGACCTCTCTGGCATCCGTCAGCGCCTCGACCATCTGGTGTGGCTGGGTGTGGATGCCCTCTGGCTCTCCCCCTTCTTCCGCTCGCCCATGGCCGACTTCGGCTACGACGTATCCGACTACTGCGACGTCGATCCCCTCTTCGGCAGCCTCGCCGACTTCGACCGGCTGCTCGAGTCCGCGCACTCCCGGGGACTGCGGGTGCTGATCGACTGGGTGCCTGCCCATACCTCGAGCGAGCATCCCTGGTTCGTGGAGGCCCGCAGCCGCCGAAGCAGCGAGAAGCGCGACTGGTACATCTGGAGGGACCCGCCGGCAGATGGGAGCCTTCCCAACAACTGGCGCGCCGCCTTCCTGGATCTGCCGGCCTGGACCTTCGACGAAGCCACGGGCCAGTACTACCTGCACTCCTTCCTGCCCGAACAGCCCGACCTCAACTGGGCCAACCCGGACCTGCGGGCCGCCATGCACGACGTGCTGCGCTTCTGGCTCGATCGCGGGGTCGACGGCTTCCGCGCCGACGTCGTCCACAACATCGGCAAGGACCCGAGCTTCGCGAGCCTGCCGCCGGAACGCGCAAGGATTCCAGCCGGTGTCTTCAACGACCAGCCCGTCACCCACGAGTACCTGCGCGAGATCCGTCGCCTGCTCGACTCCTACCCGGGCGAGCGGGTGATGGTGGGGGAGGTGACGCTCTCGACGGCGCGCGTCGCCGCCTACTACGGACGCGGCGACGAGCTCCACCTCAACTTCAACTTCATCCCGATGCACCAGCCCTGGGACGGGGCGCGCTGGCGCGAATGGGTGGGCCGCGCCGCCGAGGCCTTCGAGCCGGTGGATGCCTGGCCGACCTGGGTGCTCTCCAACCACGACACCCCCCGGCATCGCACCCGCTACGGCTCCGAGGCGCGCGGCCGGGCGGCGGCGGTGCTGCTCCTCGGGCTGCGGGGGACTCCCTTCCTCTACCAGGGCGAGGAGCTCGGCCTGGAGGACGCGGTGGTCCCCGAGGACCGCGAGGTGGACCCGGGGGGCCGTGACGGTTGTCGGGCGCCGCTGCCCTGGGATGCTGAGGCCGGCCACGGCTGGGGTGCCGAGGCGTGGCTGCCCTTTCCGCCCGAGGCCGGAGCCAGGAGTGTCGAGACCCAGCGCGCGGAGCCGGACTCCGTCCTGCAGCTCTACCGGCGTCTGCTGCGGGCGCGCCGGGGGTCGCGGGCGCTCATGCTGGGGCGGCAGGTGCCGCTCGAGGCGCCGGAGGGAGTGCTGGCCTGGAGCCGCGAGGCGGACCGGGACGTGCGCGTGGTCGCCGTCAACTACCGAGCGGAGCCCCGCGTGCTGGGCCCGGCGTTTGCCGGGCGGGTCGAGGTGGCGAGCGACGGAGCGGGGGAGGGCCGGAGCTTTGCGGGCACCCTCGGTCCGGATCAGGCGCTGGTCCTGCGGCCCGAGTCGAGCCGCGGCTGAACGGAGGTCCCGTGTCCCACTCCCCCCGCGCCCTGGGTCCGCTGCTCGGCAGCCTGCTCCTGGCGATTCTCTTCTCCTGCGCCACGTCGAAGCAGGCTCCCGAGCCGTCGCGGGGCCTCTCGCACATCGCTCGGACCGGCGAGATCCGCATCGGCACGTCCGGCGAGCAGCCCCCGCTCACCATGACCGCCCGCAGCGGCGAGCTGATCGGACTCGACGTCGCCTTCGCCAACGTACTGGCCCAGGCGATGGGCGTGGAGCCGAAGCTGGTGCGGCTTCCCTTCGGGCAGCTCCTCGACGCGCTCGACGCCGGCGACATCGACCTGGTGATGTCGGGTATGACCATCACACCCGAGCGCAGCCGACGGGCCACCTTCGTCGGGCCCTACTACATCTCGGGCAAGACGATCCTCACGAGATCGGAGGTCCTCGCTGCGGCGGAGATCCCCGAGGACCTCGACTCCCCCGACCTTCGCTTCGCGGCGCTGCAGGGATCGACGAGCGAAGCCTTCGCCCAGCGCGCACTCTCCCAAGCCACCCTGGTGACGACCGAGCAGCTGGAGGACGCCATCGCGAAGGTCCTCTCCGGCGAGGTCGATGCCCTGGTGGCCGACCGGGACACCTGCGACTTCGCGGTCCTCCGGCATCCGGACTCGGGCCTCCTCGCAGCGGAGGCCACCTTCACCGTCGAGCCCATGGGGATCGCGGTGGACGCGGACGACCCGCGCCTCGCGAACCTCGTCCAGACCTACCTGACGGCGCTCATGGACAGTGGCGCGCTCGAGAAGGCCCGGGGGTTCTGGTTCAAGGATCCATCCTGGGTGAAGGATCTTCGCTGAGCGAGGCGGCGTTCTCGATCAGCCGGACGTAGAAGCGGACGCTGTCGAGGAGGTTCTCCACGGAGAGCCGCTCGTCGACCCCGTGGGCGAGTGTCAGGTGGGCGCGTGAGAAGCGCCCCGGCTGGAAGCGGTAGACGCTGTCGCCGAGGGCGTGGAAGTAACGCGCGTCGGTGCCCGCCATCAGCAGGTAGGGAGCCACCACCGCGCCCGGGAAGATCTCCGCGATGGTGCGCTGGAGCACCGCGAAGCCGGGGGTATCCACGCGCGAGGCGCTGGAGGGATCCCGCCCACGGCTCACCCGCGTCTCCACCGCCTCGTCGTCGACGACCCGGCGCACGCGCCCGACGGTGCTCTCCACCGTCTCGCCGGTGAGGATGCGGAGGTTCACCGTGATCACCGCCTCGGGCGGGATCACGTTGGCCTTGGGACTCCCGCGCATCATCGTGGGGGCCACCGTGGTGCGGACCATGGCCGCGGCCGTGGGGCTGGCGAGAAATCCCCGCAGCAGCAGCGGATCGAACAGCCAGCGGTTGGCCACCACGACCCGAGCGGCCAAGGGAAGCTCCGGGGCCAGGAACTCCAGGAGCCCAGCGGTGCCCGGCGTGATCCGGGCCGGGAAGGGATCGGACTGCAGACGGTCGACCGCCCGCGCCACCCGACCCACTGGAGTGACAGCGGGGGGCATGGAGGAGTGCGCGGCCCCGTCGAGGCGGGCCACCAGCTCGAGATTGAGCCCTCCCTTCTCGGCCACCCCGACCAGGGCAACGGGCGAATCGACGAAGGGCAGAGTCCCCTCGGCCACGGCGCCGCCCTCGTCGATCACCAGGAAGGGTTCGACGCCCCGAGCCTCGAGGAGGCGCGCCGCCGCCGACGCGCCGATGGGGCCGCCGAGCTCCTCGTCGTGGCCGAAGAGCAGGTGGACGGTGCGCTCCGGGCGGAACCCTGCGGCCAGCAGCAGCTCGACGGCCTCGCTCGCCGCCATCACGTTGGCCTTGTTGTCGAACGCGCCCCGGCCCCACACGACACCATCCACCAGCGCGCCCGCGAAGGGCGGATGGGTCCAGGCCGCCTCGGGCTCGGCGGGCACCACATCCTGGTGGCCCATCAGCACCAGGGGCGAGAGGGAGGGGTCGCTTCCCCGCCAGGTGAACAGCAGCGTGTGACCCGACACCCGCTCGCGATCCAGAGCTGCGTGGAGCCGCGGGAAGCTCTGCTCCAGGAAGCCGCGGAAGGCGACGAACTCCTGCGCCTGGAAGCGCTCGGGTTCGGCATGGGAGATGGTGCGGAAGCGCAGCGCCCCTCGGAAGCGCTCCACGACGGCCCGCTCATCGAGGGAACGGGCCGGCACCGGCTCGGCGCGGATCTGGCGGGAGCGCAGGGAGGCCGTGCGAGCCCCGAGGATCACCGCGAGCAGGACGACGACGCCGAGCAGGCCGAGGCCGATGCGCGTCCAGGGGTTCCCCGGCATGGCGGACCAGCGTCGCCGATCGAGGACCGCGCGGCAAACGACTGTGGGGAGCTCGAGGCCGACGGGGCGGGAGGCCCTGGCGTACCATGGCGCCCCGACGGAGGACCCATGAAGCCCGAAGAGTACGCGGCCCACGATGCCCTCGGCCTGGCGGGCCTGGTCGCCCGGGGCGACGTCTCGCCCGAAGAGCTTCTCGAGGCTGCACTGGCACGGGCCCGGGCGACGAACGGCACCCTCAACGCCATCGTCATTCCGATGGTCGAGGAGGCCCACCGGAGCCTCGCTGCGGGGCTGCCCGAGGGACCGCTGCGCGGCGTCCCCTATCTCCTCAAGGATCTCCACGCGTTCTACGCCGGGGTGCGGCTCACCAACGGCTGTCGGCTGTTCGAGGACTTCGTGCCCGACCACGACAGCGAGATCGTCACCCGCTACAAGGCCGCCGGGCTGGTGATCTTCGGTCGCAGTGCCTCCCCGGAGTTCGGGATCACCGCCACCACCGAGTCGACGCTGTTTGGGCCCACCTGCAACCCGTGGGCCCTGGAGCACACTCCCGGCGGCTCCTCGGGCGGTGCCGCGGCGGCCGTGGCCGCCGGCGTCCTCCCGGTTGCTCACGCCAGCGACGGGGGTGGCTCGATCCGGATCCCCGCGTCCTGCTGCGGACTGTTCGGCATGAAGCCCACCCGGGGACGAACGCCGGCGGGCCCCGACCTGGGCGAGGGCTGGAGCGGCATGAGCGCACAGCACGCGGTGTCCCGCTCGGTGCGCGACAGTGCCGCGCTCCTCGATGCCACCGCCGGCCCGGACCTGGGCGCGCCCTACTGGGCCGCGCCTCCCGAACGCCCCTATCTGGAAGAGGTGGGGGCCCCGCCGGGCAGGCTCCGCATCGCGCTCCAGACCCGGAGCTTCAATGGGGCTCCGGTGCACGCCGACTGCCTGGCCGCAGCCCGCGAAGCCGCCGAGCTCTGCTCTCTGCTCGGACACCAGGTGGAGGAGGCCACGCTCGAGGTGGACGCCGAGGCCGTCCGACAGGCCGCCGGCGCCATCATCGCCGCGAACCTGCGGGCGACCCTGCTGGACCGCGTGCGGGCGCTCGGACGCGAGCTCCAGGCCGGGGACGTGGAGCCCTTCACCTTCGCCATGGCCACGGGAGCCGCCTCGACCGAGGCGGCCGAGTACGCCCGCGCGGTCAGAATCGTTCACGCGGCCGGCCGCCAGGTGGCTCGCTTCCTGGAGGGCTGGGACGCCATCCTGAGCCCCACCCTGGCGACCCCCCCGCCCCGGCTCGGCGTGCTCTCGCTCTCGAACCCGGACGCTCAGGAGTTCCTCAATGGTCTCGCAGGGATGACCGGCTTCACCCAGCTGATGAATGTGGCCGGGAACCCCGCCATGTCGGTCCCGCTGTACTGGAACGCCGAAGGGATCCCCATCGGCGTCCAGCTCGCCGGCCGCTACGGGGACGAGGCCACCCTGTTTCGCCTGGCGGCCCAGCTCGAAGAGGCCCGTCCTTGGGCGCAGCGACGCCCGCCCCTGCCGGAGGCGACAACCGAGTAACCGGCCCGGGGAAGCGGCATCCCATCGATGGGCCGGGTGCCGCCGGCCGGGAGCGCCCGGGAGGAATCTCATGCCCACCCGATCCTTGCGACCGAGGGTCTCCGCGAGATCGGCCACCCTGGCCCGGCCCGAAGCCCCTACCCCGATCCTGCGCGAAGGCGATTGCCTGCAGGCCGAGCTGCTGCTCGACCTCGGCTGCGTGAATCGGCGCTTGACGGACGCTCCCGCTGAGGCGGTGGTGAACTGGGCGGCCCGGCAGTTCCGGGAGGGCCTCGTCGCCAGCACCAGCTTCGGCATCCAGTCGGCCGTGATGCTCCATCTGGTGAGCCAGGCTGCCCCGAAGACACCGATCGTCTGGGTGGATACGGGGTACCTGCCCCCCGAGACCTACCGCTATGCGGACGAGCTCAGCCGACGACTGGACCTCGAGCTGCGGGTGTACCAGTCGCCCCTGAGTCCGGCGCGCATGGAGGCTCTCCACGGGCGGCTCTGGGAGAGCGGAGACGACGCCTCCTACGAGCTCTACGACCGACTCCGCAAGGTCGAGCCCATGGGACGGGCACTGCAGGAGCTCGGCGCGACGGCCTGGCTCTCGGGCATCCGCGCCGATCAGACCCACCACCGGGCCGGGCTCTCGCTGGTTTCGCGTCAGGGCGGTCGCTACAAGGTCTCCCCGATCCTGGGCTGGAGCTCCCGGGACGTCTTCGAGTACCTGCGAGCCCACGACCTGCCCCGGCATCCACTCTTCGAGCAGGGCTTTGCCTCGGTGGGAGACTGGCACTCGAGCCGCGCGCTCACGGCCGAGGACGAGCACGAGCGGGACACGCGCTTCCAGGGCCGCAGGCAGGAGTGTGGCATCCACCTGGAGCTCGACGACGAGGAGGCCGCGAGCCTCGATTCGAGCTCTCTGTAACGCGCTCGATCAGGGCAGGGCGCTCGCCTTTGCGGCGCGGTTGACGGCGCAGAGCACGGCCCGGAGCGACGCCGTCACGATGCTCGGGTGGCGGCCCACGCCGAAGAACACGCCGCCGCCGGGCAGCGTCGCCTCCACGTAGGCCACCGCCGTGGCGTCCTCTCCCTCGCCCATGGCGTGCTCGCTGTAGTGGGTGACGCGCACGTCCACGTCGCACTCCGCCTTCAGCGCGTGGACGAAGGCCGCGATCGGTCCATTGCCGAAGCCGTGGATCTCCCGCTTGTGCCCGTCCACCCGCAGGGTGGCCACCAGGGCCAGCTTGCCGGAGTCGTCGGCGGTCGGCACCGTGCGATGGGCCTCCACCGCGAAGGGCCCGTCCACCGCCAGATACTCCTGCTCGAAGGCGGCGTAGATGCGCTCGGCGGGCACCTCCTCCTCGGTGGTCTCGGCGATCTCCTGAACGACGGCGGCGAACTCGATCTGCAGGCCCCGGGGCAGCACGAAGCCGTGGTCCTCCTCCATCACGAAGGCCACGCCGCCCTTGCCGGACTGGCTGTTCACCCGGATCACCGGCTCGTACTCGCGCCCCACATCCGCCGGGTCGATGGGCAGGTAAGGAACCTCCCACTGCTCGTCGCCCGCGCGCCGGATGGCCGAGATCCCCTTCTTGATGGCGTCCTGGTGGGACCCCGAGAAGGCCGTGAACACCAGATCTCCCGCATAGGGCTGGCGCGGAGGCACCGCCATGCGGGTGCAGTGCTCCGCAACCCCCGCCACGTGGCGGACGTTGGAGAGATCGAGCCCGGGGTCGATCCCCTGGGTCATCAGGTTGAGGGCGAGCGTCACCACGTCCACGTTGCCGGTGCGCTCTCCGTGTCCGAAGAGGGTTCCCTCCACCCGGTCCGCCCCGGCCATCAGCGCCAGCTCCGCGGCCGCCACCGCGGTGCCGCGATCGTTGTGGGGGTGGACCGAGAGGATCACGCTCTCGCGGTTCTGCACCTGACGTCCGAACCACTCGATCTGATCGGCATAGACGTTCGGGGTCGCCATCTCCACGGTGCTGGGCAGGTTGAGGATCAGCTTCCGATCCGGGGTGGGCTGGAAGACGTCCATCACCGCGTGGCAGATGTCGCGTGCGAAATCGAGCTCGGTGCCCGTGAAGCTCTCCGGGGAGTACTCGAAGAGCACCTCGGTCTCCGGCACGGTCTCGCAGAGCTCGCGCACCAGCCTGGCGCCCGAGACGGCGATGTCCACGATGCCGGCCCGGTCGAGTCCGAAGACCACGCGCCTCTGCAGGGTGGAGGTGGAGTTGTAGAGATGCACGATGGCCCGCCGCGCGCCGCGGATGGCCTCGAAGGTACGGGTGATGAGCTCCTCCCGGGACTGGGTGAGCACCTGGAGGGTCACGTGCTCCGGAACCCGCTCTTCCTCGACCAGCGCCCGCACGAAGTCGAACTCGGTCTGGGCCGCGGAGGGAAAGCCGACCTCGATCTCCTCGAAGCCGATGCGCACCAGCTCGTCGTAGAGGCGCCGCTTGCGGGCGGGACCCATGGGATCGACGAGGGCCTGGTTGCCATCGCGCAGGTCGACGCTGCACCAGGTGGGCGCGCGCTCGATCACGCGCCCGGGCCAGGTGCGGTCCGGCAGGTCCACCGGCGGGAACGAACGGTACTTCTGGTGGGCGGGCATCCCGGTCTTCATGGTCGCTCCTTCGGCCGGGCCGACGATCGGAGGGGTGCCGCGATCCGGGGCCAGATACACGAAACCCCCTCCGGCCGGCTCGGCGGGAGAGGGTTTCGCGGTCGGATCGTACGACGAGCTAGCCCTCTCCCGCCCTGCTAAGGAGCAGGGCCAGAAGCAGGCTGCCCAGCTGAGGTCGCACGTCCGACATGACCCCATCTCTTGTACTCGAGCCCGGAGGCTCCGTCAAGCCGCCGGCCCCGGCGGGCCAGCGATGGTAGGCTTCCCAGGCCGCGCCCTCCCTCCCCAGCAAAGGAGCCCCCGGATGCCCAAGGTTCACGGTGTCAACGCCTCTCCGTTCGTCCGCAAGGTCCGTATTGCCCTCGCCGAGAAGGCCATCGGCTACGAGCTCGTTCCGGTGATGCCCATGGGCGTCTCCGCCGAGTTCAGGAAGATCAGCCCGCTCGGCAAGATCCCCGTCTTCGAGGCCGACGACGGCTTCACCCTGCCCGACTCGTCCTGCATCATCCCGTACCTCGAGCGCACCCAGCCCAAGCCGAGCCTCTACCCCGACGATGCGAAGGACTTCGGCTGGGCGCTCTTCCTCGAGGAGTACGCGGACTCGAAGCTCGCCGAGACGGTGGGTGGCGTCTTCTTCAACCGCGTGGTGAAGAAGCGGATCCTCAAGCAGGAGCCCGACGAGGCTCGCATCCGCCAGAGCGTCGAGCAGGAGATGCCAGCCCACCTCGACTACCTCGAGACCCGCGCGCCCGAGGACGGAGATGCCATCGTGGGCCGCCGCTTCTCGATCGCCGACATCGGCCTCGGCTCCCAGTTCGTCAACTGGCAGCACGGCGGCGAGCGCATCGATGCGAAGCGCTGGCCGCGCTTCGCCGCCTACATCGACCGCGTGCACGCCCGGCCGTCGTTCAAGGCGTGCATCGAAGAGGAGAAGGCACAGCTCGGCGGGTAGAGCGGTGGGGTCTCGCGGTCACGCCACGCGATCTCCCGATAGATAGGTCGCCAGAGGCCTCGCTCTCGCTCACCGGGACCCCGCGAGAGCGCTCGAGCAGGCGCTGCACCGAGGCCAGGGTGGCGCGGAAGAGTCGGGCCACGTCCCGCGGAGCCGAGATCCAGAAGGAGGCAGTCCTTCCGGGAACCGTGGGGCGCTCACCCGTTTGCGGCTCGGCGCGCGGGTCGAGAGGCGGCGGCGCGAGCTCCCCCGTCGCGATGGCGTGGTCGACCTCGTCCTCCAGGCGGCGCACGCTCACGCGCCGGGCCCGCGCCACCCAGGCCGCGCCATGGGGCTCGGCCTCGTCGAGGAGCAGCAGGG
>JBDLIK010000015.1:0-15462 GCA_039714895.1 Myxococcota bacterium
GGGTCGATGTTGGTGACCACGGCGATCACCGGCGCCAGCCTCAGGAAGGAGCCGTCGCTCTCGTCGGCTTCGGCCACCAGCAGGTCTCCCCGGCCGAGCCGGGTACCGGTGGGGTCGCTCCCCGAGCCCAGCACCCGCCCCCCGATCACCGCGGTGGGGTCGAGGCCGGCGGCGTGGAGCACATGGGCCACCAGGGAGGTGGTGGTGGTCTTGCCATGGGTCCCCGCCACGGCGATGCCGTCCTTCAGGCGCATCACCTCGGCGAGCATCTCCGCCCGGGGGATGACGGGAATCTTGCGGCGTTCGGCCTCGAGCAGCTCCGGGTTGCCCGGGCGCACCGCCGAGGAGTAGACGATCACATCGGCCTCGCCGACGTGAGAGGCCGCATGGCCCACCTGCACCGGCACTCCCAGCGATCGCAGTCGGGCCACGCTCGGTCCCTCGAGGAGATCGGAACCGGTGATCCGGACGTCCTGATCGTGCAGCAGCTCCGCCAGACCGCACATGCCGATGCCGCCGATGCCCACGAAGTGGACGGTTCGGATGCGTCGGAACATGGCACGGCTCCGGCGGTCCTGGGGCTCATCGCTCCAACGCTCCGTCCTGGGTTTCGGATGCCGACGCGCGCGCCACCCGCCGACACTCCGCAGCGATCTCACTGGCGGCCAGTGGCCGGGCCAGCGCCTGGGCTGCGCGTCCCATCTCCAGCAGGCGGTCGGGGTCGCAGAACATCGTGCGCAGCGCCTCGGCAAGGTCCTTGGCGCAGAGCGTGCGGGAATCGAGGCGGCGACCCGCTCCGGCGCGCTCCAGGGCACCGGCGTTCGCGCTCTGGTGGTCGTCTGCCGCCCCGGGCAGCGGGACCAACAGGGCGGGCAGGCCCACCAGCGCGAGCTCGGCCACCGTGATCGCTCCCGCCCGACACAGGGCGAGGTCCGCCCAGCGGTAGCGCGAAGCCATGTCGGGCTCGAAGGCCACCACCTCGGCCGGCACCCCGGCCGCTCGGTAGGCGTCGGCCACCCGCTGCTGATCGGCAACGCCACTCTGGTGCACGATCTCCAGGGGGAGGTCCCGGAGATCGGCGAGGGTCTCCTCCATCCCCCGGTTCAGCTGGCGGGCGCCCTGGCTGCCGCCGAAGACCAGGAGTCGGAACGGAGGCTCGGGCCGGCGCCGCTCGCCGGCCATGGCGATGTTCTCCACCAGGCCACGACGCAGGGGGACTCCGAGGCAGTGGACGCGCTCGGCGGGAGCCGGGAAGGCGGCTTCGCTGCCCTCCACGCCGGCGAAGATGCAGCGGGCGAAGCGCGCCGAGTAGCGGTTGACCCGCCCGGGGATTGCGTCGGGGTTCACCACCGCCAGCGGTGTGCGCCGCAGCACGGAAGCGAGCGCGGCGGGCGCCGCCGCGTAGCCGCCCACCGAGAGCACCAGGTGCGGCCGGTAGCGAGCGAGCAGCTCGAGGGCGGCCCGGGTGGTGGAGAGCAGACCGAGACCCGCCGCGAGGCGGTGCAGGATCGACTTGCCCATGAACTGGCGCGAGGGCAGCGCCACCAGCTCGAATCCCGCGGCCGGCACCAGCCGGCCTTCGAGCCCGCGCTCGGAGCCGAGCACCAGCACCTCGTCGCCTCCGGCGGAGAACTCTTCGGCCAGGGCCAGGGCCGGCGTGACGTGGCCGCCGGTGCCTCCTCCCGCGATCAGGAAGCGCCTGCGCGGGGCGGTCATCGGGGACCTCTGCGGCGCCAGGCGATCCAGGCCCGAGCCGCGCGTCGGGGTCGGGCCCCGGCGCGCCCGATCCCGAGCAGGACCCCCACGGCCAGAAACGAGACCAGCAGCGAGGTGCGGCCATAGGAAAGGAAGGGCAGGGCGAGCCCCTTGGTGGGGAGCACACCCATCACCACCCCTGCGTTCACCGCGGCGGGCACCGTGAGGAGCATGGTCATGGCGAAGCCCGTGAGCACCGCGAAGGGGTCGCGGGCGCGCCCGGCGATGCGCAGCCCCGCCACCAGCAGCGCCGCGAAGCCGCCGAGGACGAGCAGCACGCCCAGCAGCCCGATCTCTTCCGCCACCACCGAGAGGATGAAGTCGGTGTGGGCCTCGGGGAGGTAGAAGAGCTTCTGCCGCCCGTCACCGAGTCCCCGTCCCAGCAGCCCGCCACTTCCGAAAGCCACGAAGGACTGGACCAGCTGAAAGCCCTCGTCGCTGGCCCGGGCCCAGGGGTCCAGGAAGCCGGTGACCCGACGCAGCGCGTAGGGGTTGAGGGCGACGAACAGCCCCACCACCGCCGCTCCCGCCGCCCCGGCGAGACCGAGCAGCCGCAGGGGCACACCGGCCACGAAGACCAGCAGTCCCCCGAGCAACACCAGCACCACGCCACCCCCGAGGTCGGGTTGGCGCACGAGGAGCAGCGCCGGCGCTGCGATCAGCAGTACCGGGCGCATCAGCCCGCGCGGCGAGAGCCGCCCCCTCCCCCGGGCATCGGCCAGGGCCGCGCTCACCGCCAGCAACGTCGTGAGCTTCGCGAGCTCCCCGGGCTGGAAGCTCGTACCGAGACCCGGGATGCTCAGCCAGCGTCGGGCGCCGTTCACCTCGGGCGCGAAGAGGTCGGTGAGCAGCAGCAGCCCGACCGACAGCCCCCACAGGGGCAGCGCGGCACGGCGCCACAGCGAGAGGGGTAGCACTGCGGCCGCGCCGGCCAGCAGGAGCGCCACCACGCAGGCGCCAAGCTGGCGTGCGAAGTGGGGCGGGATGGGGTGTCCCAGCGAGAGCGGCGCCGTCGTGCTGTAGAGCATCACCACGCCGATGGCGAGGAGCAGCCCCACGGAAGTGAGCAGGCCCCCGTCCAGCGAGGCGAGCGCGCCAGCGGATCGCTTCATGCATTCTCCCGGGCCAGCTCAGCCGGGCCTTCGTGCTCGCTCATCGCTCGCACTCGGGCTCCGGCACTTCGCTCGGCTCCGCCTCGCTGCGCGTCGGCCGACTCTCGAGTCGGCCTCCTAGCCGAGCCAGCACCGCGGCGCGGAAGCGCTCGCCGCGCTCCTCGAAGCTGCGAAACTGGTCGAGGCTCGCGCAGGCCGGCGCCAGCAGCACCACGTCGCCCGGCCGGGCCAGGCTCGCCGCCACCTCCACCGCTTGCTCGAGCTCGTCCACCTCGCGCACCTCGGTCTGCCCGGCCAGCAGCGCTGCCAGCTTCGGCCTCGCTTCGCCGAGCAGGACGGCCCCGCGCAGCTGCGGGCAGACGCCCGCCAGGGCAGCCAGGTCGAGGCCCTTGTCGCGTCCGCCGGCGATCCAGACCACCGGCGACGCGAACCCCCCGAGCGAGCGCAGCGCCGCGCCCGGGTTCGTGGCCTTGGAGTCGTTCACGAAGCGGACGCCGCCGACGCAGGCCACCAGCTCGGCCCGGTGCGGGAGACCCCGGAACTCGAAGAGCGCCCGGACCGCCCGGGCGGGGTCCGCATCCACCGCGGCGGCGGCCAGCAGCGCCGCGGCGGCGTTCTCGCGGTTGTGGCGGCCAGCCAGATGGTGGCGTTCGACCGGGAAGCGACCCAGCCCGTCGGGATCGGCGAGCAGGAGCGCCTCGGCGTCCCACCAGGCCCCGTCGTCCACCGGCTCCGAGGCCCGGAACCAACGCACCCGGGCGCGGGTGCGGGCCGCCAGGCGACGCAGTTCGGGGTCGTCCGCGTTGAGGATCGCGACGTCCTCGGGGGTCTGGTTCTCGAACACCCGGGCCTTGGCGTCGGCGTAGGCCTGGAAGCTTCCGTGGCGGTCCAGGTGGTCTTCGGAGAGGTTCAACACCACGGCCACCCGGGGGTGGAAGCGCGACACGGCCTCCAGCTGGAAGGACGACACCTCGAGCACCGCCACGTCCAGGGCCTCGCCCACCAGGCCGAGGGCCGGATCGCCCAGGTTGCCCGCGGCCCGGGCGCGCAGCCCCGCGTGGGCGAGCATGGCTTCGATGAGGCGCGTCGTGGTGGACTTGCCGTTCGTTCCGGTCACGGCGATCACCGGCACCGACAGGTGGCGGAAGGCCAGCTCCACGTCGCCTGCCACCTCGGCCGCGCGGTCGTGGTAGCGCTCCCGGGGCACCCCCGGGCTCGGCACCACCAGATCGAAGCCGGCCGGGTCCGGGAAGGGCCGCCCCAGACGCGTCTCCACCGCCCTGGGAAGCGAGTCGAGCTGCGAGAGGGCCGCGGGCTCCCGCTCGTCCGCAGCCACCACCCGGGCTCCCCGCTCCGCGCAGAAGCGCGCCGCGCTCCGCCCCGTGACCCCGAGGCCCAGCACCAGTACCCGCCGACCCGCCAGCTCGTCCAACCGCTCTCCCTCAGCGCAGCTTGAGCGAGGAGAGAGCCACGAGCGAGAGGACGATCGCGACGATCCAGAAGCGGATCACGATCTTCTGCTCGGCCCACCCCATCTGCTCGAAGTGATGGTGGATCGGTGCCATCAGGAAGATGCGGCGGCCGGTGAGCTTGAAGGAGGCCACCTGGATCACGACGGACACCGTCTCCACCACGAAGATGCCTCCCACCACGGCCAGCAGGATCTCCTGACGGATCACCACGGCGATGGCGCCCAGCGCGCCCCCCAACGCCAGCGCCCCCACGTCGCCCATGAAGAGCTGGGCGGGGTAGGTATTGAACCAGAGGAAGCCGAGCCCGCCTCCCACCAGCGCCGCGCAGAAGATGGCCAGCTCTCCGGCGCCGGACACCCCCTTGATGCCCAGGTAGTCGGCGATGAGCGAGTGCCCCGCGACGTAGGCAAGGATGAGGAAGGTGCCCGCGGCGATCATCACCGGCCCGATGGCCAGGCCGTCCAGACCATCGGTGAGGTTCACGGCGTTGCTGGTGCCCACGATGATGAAGGTGGCGAGCGGGATGTAGACCCAGCCGATGCTGGGATTGAAATCCTTGAAGAAGGGAACCGAGAGCTGTGCGTCGAAGCTCGGATCCGTGTAGATGGCCGTGGCCACGCCCAGGGCGATCAATACCTCCCAGATGAGGCGCGCCCCGCCCGAGAGCCCGGCACTGTCCTGCAGGCGCACCTTGCGGTAGTCGTCGATGAAGCCGAGCAGCCCGAAGGCGATGGTGGTGCCGAGCACCAGCCAGACGAAGCGGTTCTCGAGGTCGGACCACAGCAGCACCGAGACCGACAGCGAGAGCAGGATCAGGAGGCCGCCCATGGTGGGTGTGCCCGCCTTGCTCTGGTGGTCGGGTCCGATCTCGCGGATCGGCTGCCCCACCCGCATCCGCTCCAGGGCCCGGATGAGCGGGGGCCCGAGCAGGAAGGAGAGGAAGAGCGCCGTTAGCGCCGCCGCAGCCGTACGGAAGGTGATGTAGCGGACGACGTTGAGCGCGCTCAGATCGCCGGCCAGGGGATAGAGCAAGTGGTAGAGCATCGGCTCAGCTCTTCTCCTCGCGGGTGAGGGCAAGGACGACGCGCTCCATGCGCATCGAGCGCGAGCCCTTCACCAGCACCCAGTCGTTTCCTTGCAGGATCTCGCGCACCGAGCGACCCAGGCTCTCGTGGTCCTCGCCCCGGCAGACCTGCCCGGGGTCCATGCCGGCGGCGAGTGCCGCCTCCTGGATCTCCCGAGCGTGGTCGCCCAGGACGAAGAGAAGGTCCACGCCGAGCTCCGCGACCAGCCGGCCCACCTCTCGGTGGGCGTCTGGGGCGGAGCCTCCGAGCTCTCCCATGTCCCCGAGCACCGCCACCCCCCGCGCCTCGCCCTTGAGCCGGGCGAGACTCCGGAGCGCGACCTCCATCGACTGGGGGTTGGCGTTGTAGGTGTCGTTGATGATGATGATGTTGCGGGGCAGCGCCATCTGCTCCATGCGGCCGCCCACGGGCCGGTAGCGGGCGAGTCCCTCGGCGACGTCGCTAACGGACGCTCCGGCGGCGAGGGACGCCGCGGCCGCGGCGAGGGCGTTGGGGATGGCGGTGTCGCCGATGCCTGCCACGTGGACCGACAAGCGTCCCTCCCCGGTCACGAGGTCGAAGGCGTGGCCTCGGTCGCCCAGGGGCGTCACCCGTTCGGCACGAACGTCGGCCTCTTCGGCGACTCCGAAGGTCACGACCCGGGCGACGCTGCGCTCGCGCTGGGAGAGCACGCGCGGATCGTCCGCGTTGAGGATGGCGGTGGCCTCGGAGCCGAGGGCGGCCACCAGGTCGCCCTTTTCCAGGGCGATTTCGTCGCGCGACCCCAGGTGCTCGATGTGCGCCGTGCCCACGTTGGTGATGACCCCGACCGTCGGTCGCGCGATCGCCGCCAGCGGCGCGATCTCGCCCCGGTGGTTCATGCCGATCTCGACCACCACCGAGCGGTGCTCCTCACCCCGGGCGAGCAGGGTGAGCGGGAGCCCGTACTCGTTGTTGAGGTTGCCCGGGTTCTTGAGGCAGGGGGCGGCCACACCCAGGATGGCCGCGCACATCTCCTTGGTGGTGGTCTTGCCGTTGCTGCCCGTGATGGCCACCAGCGGGCCAAGGAAGCTCTCCCGGTGCCCGGCGGCCAGGGCCCCGAGCGCGACGGTCGTATCCTTCACCTCCACGACGGCCGCCCCACGATCCGGCGGCAGCTCGGTGCCGCGCTCGATCAAGAGCCCGGCCGCGCCCCGGCCAAGGGCCTCGTCGAGGAACGCGTGGGCATCGTGACTGGGTCCGCGGATCGCCACGAAGAGCTGCCCGGGCTCCACGGTCCGCGTGTCGATGGAGACCCCCGAGAAGCATTCGTCGCCGGTCCCCCGTCGCAGCTCTCCCCCGCTCCAGTGGACGGCGTCCGTTGCTCGGAAGGAGATCATCGCCCCTCCTGTCGGCGTTCCAGGGCGCGTCGGGCCTCGACCCGATCGTCGAAGGGAAGCCGCTCCCGCCCGACGATCTGGTAGTCCTCGTGACCCTTTCCGGCGAGGACCACCGTGTCCTCCGGGCGGGCGATGCGCACCGCCAGCTCGATGGCCTCGCGGCGGTCCGGGAGGCTCGCGTAGCTTCGCGAGGTGCCGTCGAGCTGCGCGGCTTCGACCTTCTGCAGGTCTCGCAGTCCCTTCTCCACGTCCGCCAGGATGCGCAGGGGATCCTCGCTGCGGGGGTTGTCACTGGTGGCGATCACGCGGTCGCCGTAGCGGGCTACGGCCTCCGCCATGAGTCGGCGCTTGCCGCGATCGCGGTCGCCCCCGCAGCCGAAGAGGGCGATGAGGCGGCCCTGGGCCAGCGGACGCACCGCAGCGAGCAGCTTCTCCACGGCGTCGGGGGTGTGCGCGTAGTCCACCAACACCGTCGGCAGGCCCGGCGACTCGGGCCCGACCCGCTCGACCCGGCCGGGAACCTGGGGACAGCTCGAGAGCCCCGCGGCGATGTCCTCCCGTGGGACTCCGAGCCCCACGGCGACGGCGGTGGCCACCAGCATGTTCTCGAGGTTGAAGTCGCCGAGAAGCGGCAGTCGGGTTTCCAGCGATCCGTCTGGAAGCTGCAGCCGTGCCCGAGTGCCGCCGAGCTGTACATCCGCCTCGCAGAGCGTCACGTCTCCCTGGCCCGCACGGCGGGAGACGCGCAGCAGCCGAGCGCCAGCCTCCTTCGCAGCCGCCTCGAAGGCCGCGGCGGAAGCGTCGTCGGCGTTCACCACCGCCAGGCCGTCCGGAGCCAGGAAGCGCCGGAAGAACTGCAGCTTGGTGTCCAGGTACTCCTCCATGGTCCGGTGAAAGTCGAGGTGGTCCTGGGTGACGTTGGTGCAGGCGACGATGGCGAAGCGGCAGCCGTCGATGCGTCCGAGGGCGACGCCGTGAGACGAGACCTCCATGGCGACGGCTTCGATGCCGCGGTCGAGCATCGCGCGCAGCGTGCGTTGGAGGTCGATGCTCTCCGGCGTCGTGTTGAGCGTGCGCTGGTGCACCTCCGCGTAGCGCATCTCGACGGTGCCGATGAGTCCAACCGATCGACCGGCTCGCGCCAGGATCGACTCCACCAGGTAGGTGGTGCTGGTCTTGCCATTCGTCCCCGTCACCCCGACCAGCTCCAGGCGCCGGGAGGGATGCCCGAAGAACTGGGCCGCCAGCGGAGCGAGCGCTCGCCGCGTATCCGGAGCGAAGGCGCGCGCCACGTCGTCGGGCAGGTCGGGAACCGAACGTTCGAGGAGCAGGGCGGAGGCGCCGAGGGACAGGGCCTCGGGGACATGGTCGTGCCCGTCGGTCTCTGCGCCGGGGAGAGCGACGAAGAGGTCTCCGGGAGCGACGCGACGCGAGTCGATGCACAGGTTGCGGATCGGAGGGTCGTCGGCGACGCGCGTCTCCCGGGGGGCCAGCTCCGGGGGCAGGGCGGTGAGCAGCGCGGAGAAGCGCATGCCTATCCTCCCGCCGGTTGGAAGTGGACGCGGACCCGGGAGGCACCCGCCAGGATGGTCCCGGGATCCGGCTCCTGGGCCACCGCGTGGCCCTGACCCACACATTCGATGCGAAGCGTCGTCTCGGCCGTGATGCGCTTCACCTCTTCTGGGGAGAGTCCCTGGAAGTCGGGAACCAGAACTCGCTCGCGGGTTCCCGCCAGCCGGGTGAGGGGTGCGGGCTTCCGGGTGGTGGCCGGCCTGGGCGATGACCCCTCCTGCTCGGTCGGGGGCTCCGGCTCCGCAACGGGCGGAGCGGAGGGAGCGGGCTCCGGATCCGGGCGACTCGCCACCCGAACCGTCGGGAAGTCCGGCTCGGTCACGATGCCGAGGCGCCGCAGCTGTGCCGAAGCCACCGCAGCGAACAGAGGTGCGGCCACCATGCCGCCCGTGCGTTCATCTCCCGCCGGCTCGTCCAGCATCACCACGATGGCGAGCCTGGGATCGTTCGCCGGCACCACCCCCACGAACCAGGCAAGGTAGCGATCCGAGGCGTAGCGTCCGCCGACCAGCTTCTGGGCGGTGCCGGTCTTGCCCGCCACCGGCACGTCGCGAAGCTGCGCCAGACGCCCGGTGCCACCGGGGCCCACCACGCCGTGCATCATCTCGAGCACCGTGCGGCTCGTTGCGGCAGAGAGCGCTCGCTGCGCCTCGCCCGGCAGCACCGGTTCCCAGCGGCTGCCGCGGGTCCGCCGGGAGGCCACCAGCCTGGGCGGTAGCCACACCCCCTCGTTGGCGAGGGCCGCGGTGGCCGCGGCCAGCTGGACGGCGGTGACGCTCACGCCCTGGCCGTAGGCAATGGTCGCGTGATCCACCGGCCGCCAGCGGGAGGCATCCCGCAGCAGCCCCGTCGACTCCTCGGGGAACCCGCTGCCGGTGGACCGACCGAATCCGAATTGACGCAGAGCCGCGTGATGCTCGGCGGCACCGAGCTCGAAGGCGATGCGCGCGGCACCCACGTTGGACGATACGCGCAGGATACCCGCCGGGTCGAGCGGCCCGAAGGGCTTGCGGTCCCGGATGGTCTTGCCCGGAATCTCCAGCCGTCCGTCGCCGCAGTCGATGAGCTGATCGGCGCGCACCACGCCCGCCTCGAGGGCCGCGGCCACCAGGAACACCTTGAGGGTCGAACCGGGCTCGACGGCGTCGAGGAATGCGCGCGAGCGGGTCGCCGTGTAACGGCTCTCCCGAAAGCGGTTGGGATCGAAGCCCGGGAGCTCGGAGAGCGCCAGGATCTCGCCGCTCCGGGGATCCAAGCTGACCACCACGCCCGCCCGGGCCCCGCTCTTGCGCACGGCCACCTCGAGCGCCCGCTCGGCGTCCGCCTGCAGCACCGCATCGAGGGTGAGCGCCACGTCCCCGCCGGTCGCCACACCGGGATCGACGCCGGGCGGGAAGAGCAGCTGCCCGCGGTTGTCCCGCTCTACCGGGATGCGCAGCGGGACCCCGGCCAGCCAGCCATCCTCCTGCTGCTCGATGCCGCGCACGCCCTTGCCGTCGATGTTTGCAAAGCCCAGGACCTGCGCCGCCAGGCGTCCATGGGGGTACACCCGCCGGGGCTCGTCCACGGTCCCCACGCCGCGCAGGGCGAGTGCGCGTACCTGCTCCGCCTGCTCGGGGGAGACCCAGCGCGCCACGAACACGAACTTCGAGGGGCTGTCCAGGCGCTTGCGCACGGCGCCCACGCGCAATCCCAGGGCCTTCGCCAGACCGCGCGCCGCCTCCTCCGGGTCCTCGAGCTGATGGGGAGTGGCGTAGACCGAGGGTGCGTCCAGCGAGACGGCGAGCTCCGCGCCGTTGCGGTCCACGATCAAGCCTCGACGCGGTGCCAGATGCAGGGCGCTGCCGGTCTGAGCGCGGCCCCGCTCGAGCCCCCGCGGGTCGACCGAGAGGTGGCCGGCGCGCACAGCCAGGAGCCCGAAGACGCCGAGCAGGCCGATCTCGACCACCCGCAGGCGTCGGCCGAGGCGCTGTCGCTCCCCGGACCTCATCCGCCGCCTCCATCGAGAGACAGCTCGATCACCCGGTCGGGCGGCCCGAAGCCACGCTCCCGGGCCAGACGCGCCAGTCGCTCCGGAGCGCGCAGCCGGCTCAAGGCCACGCGCAGCTCGGCCCGCTGGTCCCGCAGGCGCGCCTCCTCCTCGATCAGGTCGGCCAGCTGATAGCGGGTGCGCAGGATCTCGGTGCGCAGCGCGACGATCGAGAGGGCGCAGAGCACCACCGCCACACCCACGGCGCCCACCATCGTTCGCTGCAGCCGAGACGGCGCCAGCTGCTCGCGTGCGACCCCGAGCAGACGGTCGCCGGCGCGCCACAGCCGGTCGGCGATGCTCGGGCGACGACGGCCGAAGAGCCGGCGGAGCTGGGGATGGCTCATGCGGCGTCCGTCAGGCGCTCGGCGGCTCGGAGTCGAGCCGAGCGGGCGCGCGGGTTGCGTCGAACCTCCTCCACGGTGGGGCGCACCACCTTCGGGGTGAGGATGCGCAGGCGCGGGAGCCGTCCGCAGCGACACTCGGGAAGCTCCGGGGGACACACGCAGCCTCTTGCCTCGGCGCGCAGCCGCTGCTTCACCCGCCGGTCCTCGAGGGAGTGGTAGGCGAGGGTCACCAGGCGTCCGCCGGCCTGCAGGGCCCCGATCGAAGCGAGCAGGCCCTCCTCGAGCGCGGCCAGCTCGTCGTTCACGGCGATGCGCAGGGCCTGGAAGACGAGGGTCGCGGGATGGTGGCGTCGCCCCCGGCCGATCCCGCTCTCGCGCACGATGCGGAGCAGATCGCCCACGTTCTCGAGCGGCGTCCGGCGCCGTTCGCGCACGATGGCTCGGGCCAGTCGGGTGGCGCCGGGCAGCTCGCCGTAGCTCCTCAGCCACTCGACCAGCTCCGCCTCGCTCGCCCGGGCGAGGAGGTCCGCGGCGGTCGCTCCACCTTCGGGGTCCATGCGCATGTCCAGAGGAGTCTCTTGGGGCGCCGTGGAGAACCCGAACCCCCGCTCGGGAGCGCCCAGCTGATGGGACGAGACTCCGAAATCGAAGAGGACGCCGTCCACCGGGCCGAAGCCGGTGGCGGAGAGGCTTGCCTCGAGCTCTCGGAACGAGCCCCGCAGCAGGGTCACGCGATCTCCGAATCGGTGCAGCCGGCTCTTCGCATGGGCCAGGGCCTCTTCGTCCAGGTCCATCCCGAGCAGCCGGCCATCGGGGGCACTCGCCTCGAGGATCGCCTCCGCGTGCCCGCCACCCCCCACGGTCGCATCCACCATCCGGACCCCGGGGCGCACCCCGAGCCACTCGACGCTCTCGCGGACGAGCACCGAGTCGTGCAGGAAGGGACGAGTCATCTGTGAAGGCGCCGGAGACTGCCCGACGCGGTTGCTGCTCCGAGAGGATCTGGGGTGCCCCCCGAGCACCCTCGTTTCCGGATCGGTTCAAGCCCCCCATCTGTCCCCGCTCCGGAAACGGGATTTGTCCGGGGGACACCCCATCCTCTCATCCGAAGGAGCAGAAGCTCCTTCGGACCCCCCACTGTTACAGGCCGAGGTCCGCCAGGGTCGAGGAGATCTCGTCCGAGTGCTCGATGGTTCGCCGTAGCTCCTCGTCGAAGCGCTCCCGATCCCACATCTCGATCCGTGGACCCACGCCTGCGATGATTACCTCCCGTTCGAGGACGGCGTGCTCGCGCAGCGGCGGAGGCACCAGCAGGCGTCCCTGGCGGTCGATGGGGCAGGGCTGGGCCCCCGACACCAGGAAGCGCTGATAGGCCTGGACCTCCGGCCGAATCTGGGACAAGCTCGCCATTCTCTCCTCGATCTCGAGCCATTTCTCGTTCGGGTAGAGGGCCAGGCAACGCGGCAGGTTCGTCAGGAACGGAGGCCGCTCATCGTGCTGCTGAAGCTCCACCCGAAAGCTGGCCGGAACGCTCACCCGCCCCTTGGGGTCGATCGTATGGGCGAACCGGCCGCGAAACATCGATGGGATGACCTCGTGCGGTGATGGGCACTCATGGGCCCTTCATACCTCTTCTCTCCACTCCATCCCACTTCGTCCCCCGATTTACAGGTTTCCCGGGCGGAAGGCAATACGCAAATCCACGCCCCCGCTGATTTTTTTCGGCCGGAGCCGTGAAACCACAACATCTTGGATAGGCGCTTCCAGTCTCGTACTAGATACGGGAAGAGCCTGAAGAGGTCTTGGGGGCCACCAGGACCCGGCTCGAGCGGTTCAGTGCGGGCGGGCCGCTCGAGCCCGCAGGCGGGCCGTAGCCACCAGCAACGCTGGGAGGACCAGCAGGTCCGCGAGGAGCGCGGCCAGGATCGCGACGGCCGAGAGCAGCCCGAAGCTGGCGACGCTGCGCCAGGGCGAGAAGGCCAGCACCGCGAAGCCCGTGAGCAGCGCGAGGGAGGTGCTGACCAGGGGACGTCCGACCGCGCCGATCGCAGCGACGATGGCGGGCTCGATGCCCTCCCCTGCCCGGCGCCCGGTCGCGTAGGCGAAGAGCAGGTGGATCGCGTCGTCGACGGCCAGGCCCAGCACCACCGCCGCGACCATGGCGCTCCCCACGTCGAGCGGCACCCCGACGATCCCCATCGCCCCGAGCGTCACGACGACCGGCAGCAAGGTGGGGACCAGCGCCAGCAGGGCCAGTCGCCCCGAGCGGAAGAAGAGCCCGAGCAGCAGGAGGATGAGGGCGCCGGCCAGGCCGAAGCTCTCGAGCTGTGTCCGCCGGATCTCGTCGATCATCCCCGCCACGGTGGCGAGCGGGCCGGTGACGCTCGCCTCGTAGCCGGGGGGGAGCACCCCGTCCAGGCGCCGATGCACGTCCTCGAGCAGGACGCGCAGCTCCGCCTGTGGGAGCTTGGCGGACTGGAAGCTCACCCGGAGCGCGCCCCCGCGACGGTCCACCAGCAGCTCCACGAGATCCGGCTCCTCGGCGGCGAGCAGGCGCAGCAGTCGCTCAGGACGCGCAGGTTCCGAGCGGCCCAGGACGAGGGGCTCTCGATGGACCAGCCGATGCAGCTCGCGGAGAGGCTGGAGGATCGAGAGCGGTGCACCCAGCCCGGGCAGGGACGCCAGTCCCTCCACGCGTTCGAGCACCTCGAGGGCCTGGGTCGACGTCGGATCCACCCCCTCGGGCACCTGCACGCCGATCTCGAGAGTCTCCGGTGCGCGCAGGTGGTGGGCGGCGGCCCGTGCCCATTGCACCACCTGGCTCTGCTCCCCGTAGAGCTCCTCGAAGCTGGCGTCGACCCTCAGCCGCGCGAAGCCCCAGGCGCCGAGCGCCGCCAGCAGCGCCGCCGCCAGCAGCACCACGGCCGGCCGCCGACGGCTCGGGGAGACGAGCCGCTCGAGACCCCGCTCCCAGCTCTCGGAGGCTCGTCGCGAGGCGACCCGCCGGGCTGGCAGCCGCACGACCAGGATCGGAAGCAGGGAGAAGCAGAGCAGCAGGGCAACGATCACGCCGAACGCCGCCAGCAGGCCCACGTGGGCCAGGCTCTCCAGCCGGCTGACGGCGAAGGAGCCGAAGCCCGCCGCGGTGGTGAGGCTGGTGAGGGTGCAAGGCGTCGCCACGCGGGACAGCCCCGCCAGGAGCACCTGCTCGCGCCGTGCCCGCGTCGCGTCGGGCGCGTGCGCCAGCCGGGTCGCGTAGCCGGCCAGGACGTGCATCGCGTCGCCCACGCCGATCACGAGCAGGAGCGGCGGCAGCACCTGGGTGAGGCTGGTCTGGGGCCAGCCGAGCCAGCCCTGGAGGCCGAGCGTCCCCACCACCGCCGGCCCCACGCTCGCGAGCGCCAGGATTGCGGCCCAGCCGGAGCGGAACAGCCCCACGAGAATTGCTGCCACGATCCCGACCATGAGCGGCACGAGCCGGGCCGTGGCCCGCGTGAGCTCCCCCCCCGCTACCACGAACTCCACTGGCCCGCCCACCAGGTGGAAGCGGTACCCCTGCGCCTCGTGGGGCGCGATCAGGTCGCGCAGTGCCGTGAGCGCGCGCTCCGCCGTGGCACCCTCGGAGTCCTCGAGATGGACCAGCACGGCGCCGGCAAGGGCGTCGGCGGACACGATCTGCCCCACCCAGGTGGGATCGAGGCGCGCACGCGCGGCGAGGGCCTCGAGATCCCGGGCGGGCCGTCCCCCGGGCGCGAGCCGGCGCGCCTCGGGCAGTCCGAAGTCCTGGGGCATCATGAGGCCCGTGGTCGCGGGCGAGTCGACCCGCCCCACCCCCGGCACGGCGGCGAGGGCGGTGGCCACCTCAAAGGCCATGCCCAGCGAGGAGGCGTCGAACACGCTCTCACAGGGCGTCGACTCGCGGCAGCTCCAGACCGCCGCGAAGGGGAGACCTCCGCCGAAGCGAGCCACGTGGGCGTCGAGCTCCCGCACCGCCGGGTGGCTGGCGCCCAGGAGGCCTCGGTAGCCCACCTCGCTGCGCAGGCGCAGCAGGCCCAGCGAGAGCCCCAGGGTCGCGAGGGCGACGAGGAGCAGCGTGGCGAGCGGGCGGCGCAGGGCGAGCATGGCCAGCGCGTGGAGCCCGGTCATCCTCGCTGGGAATACGGACTTGAAACGGGATTGTCCAACGTCCGGGATCCACTCCCGCGCCAGTCTGAACAAGGTGCGCGTTCCGGCGACGGTGAGCGCAATGAGGGACCCGAACGCCTACGAGGTCTTCACGTCCTGCCGCCGTGGCCGGTCTCAGCGAACCCGTGATCCGAGGAGCCGTATGCGGGAGTTTCGCACGCACGGATCTGAGGGGGGCCGAGGGAGGGAGGCAACTCCCTCGGTCTACCCGACATTCGACACCGTGCGAGGGGATGAAGCCCCGTATCGGGTGGCACGGCTACGTCGCCATCGTGCGGCCATGGACCGTTGAGCTGACCCAGGTGTTCGACAACGGCGGCGTCGCCAACCTCGATCTCTGGATCGCGCACGGCGCCACGCTGGGCCCGGTGGCGCTCGCATCTCGACGCCGACGTGAACGGCCCGTCCGGCATCAGGGTTGGGGGGCGCCGTCGCAGCTCCCGCCCCGGGTCACGCGGACCGTCACCACCTCCGCCGACGGATGGGCCTGAACGAGGAGGCGGTCGGCACAGGCCCTCGAGATCACGCGTCCACCATCGACCTCGAC
>JBDLIK010000016.1:0-15344 GCA_039714895.1 Myxococcota bacterium
GACGCCAAAGAGCGTCGCATCCTCGTGGTGGACGACGGCCGACTGGTGGGCATCCTGTCTGCCAGCGACGTCGCGGCCTGGGTGCAGCGCAGCCAGGAGATGGAGTCGCTACGCTCGGGGGCGTGAGCCCCGCGGACCCGGCGCGAGGCCCGCGTAGGTTCCGCGAGGCACCCTCCCTCAGTCGGTGCCGGCCTCCACGCGCGTGCCGTCCTCAATGTCCTCGGACGGAAAGAGAATCACGCGGTCACCCTCCGACAGGCCGTCCAGCACCTGGGCCGAGCGTCTCCCGCGCCGTCCGACATCGATCGGCCTGAGGATCGCTCGGCCGTCGTCAACCGCGAAGACGGCCCAGCCGCCGTCCGCTCTGAACAGGGCGCTCACCGGAACGCGGAGGACATCGTCCTGCTCCCACGCCACGAGAGACGCGTCCACGCGGAAGCGATCACCCAGCACGGCCGCCCCCGCGTCGAACGCCACCCGCACGTTGACGCGCTGCTCTTCGACGCCGAGCGGCGACACCTTGGTGAACGCGGACGGCTCGATGAGATCGATACGGCCGGTCAGCGTGTCGGCGTCCGGGCCGGCGCTGATCAGCGCCAAGGCTCCTTCGCGCAGCAGAGCGGCGTCCTCGGTCAGCACGTCCACGATGACCTCGAGCGCGGTCGGATCGCCGATTTCGAGGATGGGCGTTCCCGCCGTGATGGTGCGCTCGCAGTCCTCGTAGATGCGCAGGATCCGGCCGGACGCCGGCGCCCGAACCAGCGTAGGCTCGCCGGGGTCCGAGCCCTCGGACCCCGCAAGCGTCGCGCGCGCCAATTCCACCTCGTGCGCCGCGCTATCGGCCGTGGCCCGTGCCTGCTCCAGTTGGAGCGCGGCTGCTCGTTCAGCGGTCCGCGCCTCATCCAGCCGCTGCAGCGCGACCGCCCCCGGCGCTTCCTGCTGGAGCCGCTCCAGCCGCGCGAGTACCCGGCCGGCTTCGCCCCACAACTCCTCGGCCTCCGCCACCGCGGCGTCTGCCGCGCGCCGCACCGATTCCGCGCTCTGCAGCCGCGCCGCGGCCTCGGTCCGCGCGCGCGAGTCCAGCGGCAGGGGGTAGACCCTGGCGATGACATCGCCCGCGGCGATGCTATCGCCCACCTGGCACTCCGGCCGTTCCAGCCGTCCGGTGACGGGCGCGGAGACCACGAACCTGTCGAGGACGCGCGTTTCTCCGTCCTCGTCGATCGTCACCCGCAGCATCCCGCGGTCGACCGGGGCCAGCTCGACGGCAACCGGTTGCGGCCGCATCACGAGTACGACGCTCGCTACGATGGCCGCGACCGTGACGCCGATCCCGATGTGACTGCGCCTAATGCTCATGGCTGGCTTACTCCCGTGTCTTCAACACGCCAACGAGGTCGATACGATCCAGGCGCCGCCGCACGAGCAGCCCGGACAGGGCCGCGGAGACCACCACAATGGCAGCCGCGAGCAGGTACGTCTCCGGAAGCGCCACCGCCGGCATCCGGAAGATCTCGGTCTCGAAGCGTAGCATCATCAGAAGCGTGAGTAGCCAGCCCAGCGCGAGTCCCAGAGGAAGCGCCGCCAGGACCAGGATCGCCTGCTCCCCTAGGAGCATGCGCGACACCTCGCCGCGCGAAAAGCCCAGCACCCGCAGGCTGGCCAGGTCGCGGCCTCGCTCCGACAGCGCGATGCGGGCCTGGCTGTACACGATGGCGATCACGAGCCCCGCGCCCAGGAAGAGCGTGGAGGTGAGCGCGATCAGGAAGCTCCGCTCGATCGTCTCGTTGAACCCCCTGACCACCGCCTCTTTCACGAGCACGGTGGCGACCCCCGGCAGCCGCTTCAGCCGGGCGTAGAGCTCGTCCTCGAGGCTCCGGTCCACCCGCAGCCACGCCCCCGAGATCGCACCTGCTTCTCCGAGCAGGCGGCGCAGGCTCGCGGCCTCCATGTAGGCGTCGCCGCCCATGAGCTCGTCGACAAGGCCCGCCACCACCAGGTCGGCGGTCGGCCGGTGGCCTTCGGTAATCTCCACGCGGACCGTGTCGCCCGCGCGCACGCGGAGCCTTTCGGCCATCATGCGGCCGATCAGCACGCCCTGCGGGGGAGGCTGGTGGACGCGGAAGTCGGTGTCGACGATGCGCCGAAGCTGGCCGTCCGGCTCCAGGCCGATGATCGAGGTGCGTCGCTCCCGGTGTCCGGACGCGATCCGCGCGGGGGAGACGCGCACGGGCTCCACGCGCAGCACGCCCGGCAAGTGCTCGAGCTCCGCGACGGCATCTCGCGATCGCGGAGTTTCGAAGAAGACGGCAACGTCGTCCCGGTAGGTCTGGTCGAACTGCAGCTCGGCGATCACGTCTATGGCGTCGAACATCGACAGCAGCGCGGTCAGCACTCCCAGCGCCAGCGCGATGCCCGCGGCTGTGCTGACCGACTTCCAGCGGGACCTGACCACGTTGCGGGCGATCATCCGTCCCGCGGGCGTGAGCGCGCGCCACGCTCGCGTCACCTCCCAGCGGTTGCGCCGGAACCGGGGTGGCGCCGGTGGCGCCATGGCGACCGCGGGCGCGATCCGCAGGACGCTCCGGATCGCGGCGAGCGCCCCGGTGATGCCGGTGGCGAGCGCGATGCCAAGCGCGATCCAGACGACCGTCGGGTCGAGCTGGAAGGCGAGCTCCGGGAACTGATAGAAGCGGGCGTACACGCCCGCCATCCGGTACGCAAGCCAGACCCCGAGGCCGGTCCCGGCCGCGGCGCCGACCGCCACCGGCAGGAGCGCCAGCTTCAGATAGTGGCCGGCCACGGAGCGGGCCGAGAACCCGAACGCCCTCATCAGGCCGATCTGCTCGCGGTCCATGCGCACCAGGCGGAGCAGGCTCGTGTGCAGCAGAAACGCCGTGACCAGCAGGAACAGGGCCGGGAAGAACGACGCGGTGACCTGCGTTTCCTCGATCTCGGAGGTCACGAATTCGTGCGACAGGTGCAGGTCGCGCCCGTACGCCCCGGTGCCCCCGTAGGGCTCGAGGAGGTCATCGACCTCCGCCAGCACGCC
Source organism: Myxococcota bacterium (assembly GCA_039714895.1). Classification (GTDB taxonomy): domain Bacteria; phylum Myxococcota_A; class UBA9160; order UBA9160; family DASRUS01; genus JBDLIK01. The sequence goes on from JBDLIK010000016.1 coordinate 3,053, forward strand.
CGGCTCCGACGCGCCCTCGCGCAGGTCGATGACAAGGTCGTTGAAGCCCCCCTCCATCTCGAAAGCGGCCGCCATCGCGCCCTCGCCCATCCACATCGCGCCGAAACGGCGGTTGTCTGGGAACATGCTTCCCAGACCGCTGACCTCGTAGATGAACTCCGGGGAGATCGCGGTGCCGACGATCGTCAACCTCTCCCAGCGCCCGCTCAGGTTGGCGCCCAGGGCGTCTCCGACGCGCAGGTCGTTGGCGGCCGCGAAGGCGGCGCTCACGACGATCTGATTGCGCCGGTTCGGCTCGGGCAGCCGCCCCGATCTGAGGTGCAGTCGATTCAGCGTAGGGCCGGCGTCGATGGGCAGCGAGACCAGCCGGCCGGTCGCGGGCTCGGCGAGCCCGGGAACGTCCACCAGCACGTCGCGCAGGATGCGCGTGTGCACCCGGCCGACTCCAGGCACGTCGGCGACGCGGTCGCGCAGCGAGACCGGGGCGCGCACCGCGTGGGCGAACACCTCCCCGAAGCCGTACTCGTCGTAGTACGCGTCCTGGCCGTCGCGCAGGTAGCCGTGCATGGACCGCAGCATGATGAAGACGGCGACCCCGCACGCGACGAGTCCGGCCACGGCCAGCAGTTGCCCTTTCAGGTGCGCCGCGTCGCGCAGGACCTTCAGGTTCAGGGTGCGCATGCGCTCACCACTCGATGTCCGCGGGAGAGGCCCGCGTTTCGTTCTTTTCCTCGGCTACGATGCGCCCGCTGCGCATACGCAGCACGCGGTCGGCGAGCGTGCCGATCGCGGCGTTGTGGGTCACGACGACCGTGAGCGTGTCGGTCTCGCGGTTCACCTGGTCCAGGACCTCCAGGATGAGCTTTCCCGTTTCGTAGTCGAGGGAACCGGTCGGCTCATCGCACAGCAGCACGTCGGGCCGCTTGGCGATCGCCCGGGCGATGGCGACGCGCTGCTGCTCGCCGCCGGAGAGTTGCGCCGGAAAGTGCTCCAGGCGCTCCTCGAGTCCGACCAGCCGCAGGGCTTCCTCCGGGTCGTAGGGGTCCTCCGAGATTTCGGTGACCAGCCGCACGTTCTCGAGCGCGGTCAGGCTGGGCAGCAGATTGAAGAACTGAAAGACGAAGCCGACGTGCTCGCGCCGGAACCTGGTAAGCTCGGCCTCATCGGCGGAAACCAGGTGGTGGTCGTGGAAGCTGACGTCCCCCTCGGTGGGCGTGTCGAGTCCGCCGAGAATGTTCAGCAGGGTGGATTTGCCGCTGCCCGAAGGTCCGAGGATGACCACGAACTCGCCCGGGCTCAGGTCGAGGTCGGTGCTCTCCAGCGCCCGCACCTCCACCTCGCCCATGACGTAGACCTTGGTGAGGCCGCGCGCGCGGAACACGGGCGCGGCGGTCGTCGGCGCGACGGGCTGGGTCGGGCTTGCCGTATCGGGTGCCTGTGGCGGCATGGCTCATCCTCATTGGACCGAGCGGACCCCCAAATCTATCTCAGCCAGGCGATGGGTGCCGTGGGGCGAAGGAAGTCAGCGCGTGGGGAGTCTCCCTGGTAGCGCTCGGGCCCGGAGTGGGACACTCCTGTCCCGCCATCCGAGACATCGGTGTCCCGCGGCGAGAGCTCACGCGCGATCGCGAAAACACCTGGAACGGCCCGCTGTCCCTCTACGGTGCGACAAACGCGCGCTCATCGGGCGGTACGCCGGCGCGGCAAGCGCATTGCCGAGTGGACGGAGGAGGAACCACCACCGCGGCGGAGAGGTGCCACCATGAGTCATACCACCGGAAGGCTCGTAGCCAAGAACATTCGCATCGGCCCCGATTCGGGTAGTCCGGCCGCGCCGTCCGGAGATTGGGAACTCGATTTCGTCCCCGATCCAGCTCTGGCGGGAGGCGATCCGCGCTTCGTCATCTTGCGCTTCGAGAACCTGCAATTGCCCGGGAGCGATCGGCTCGAGGTCGACCTTGGCTACCCCGATCCGGCTTACGCGAAGGACGTGTTCACGGCTAACGCGGCCGAGGTTTGGACTCGGCCCATCGACCCGAGCGGTGGCCCGATTCGCGTCACCTACATCGGCTCCGATCCCGGCGGCGGTGCTACCCTGTCCGGTTACGGCTCCGGAGAGCCGGTCACGACGCCGGCCCCGCCGGCCTACCTGGCCGGCACGACGAACCCGGATCTCTTCCTGCACACCAATCCGTTCGACGAGCCCGATTACCATGACTGGCTCCAATGCGGAGGCGTGTTCGACTGGCAGAACGCGGCGTGTCTACCTGGGGGGTCGACCGAGGAGGCTGTGGCGCACGCGGCTTGTATCCTGGTCGCGGTGCATCGAGACGGAGCCTCGATCGAGCTCAGCAGCTGTTCGGGGACCCTCATCGACAGCGACCTGGTGCTGACGGCACGCCACTGCTTCACCGAACCAGACGAGCTGGACATCCGCTCGGGGTCAGTGACGTTCGATTTCCAGACGAACTGCGCGGGCGCGCGGCCAGCCGGCTATGCGCCCACCTTTCACAAGATCATCGAAGTAGTCGCGGCCGGGTCTCCTCCGCTGATTCCCCCGGTGGCCGATGACTGGGTGATCGTTCGCATCGGCACGCCCCCCAGCGGACTGGGAATCGGCGCGCGCCCACTGCGGGGAACGGCGCCGATGGCCAGCGAGAGTGTCTTCACCATGCACCACCCCAACGGCTCGGTGAAGAAGCACCAGGCCGGGCCGCTGTCCAGCGGGTCCGTCGGCTCCGTCACGGGCTTCGACTACGGAGGGGGCAGCTCCGGGTCGGCGCTGTTCGACGCCGCGGGCCAGGTGCTGGGGGCCGCGCTGTCGCGCGCCTCAGGCGGCAGCAACGTCTGCACCGTCAGCTACACCTCGGCGCGAGACGTGCTGGACACGCTCGCCAATCCACCCGCGCCGCCGACCCCGCTCGATGTGATGGTCGTGTTTGATCGCTCCGGGAGCATGGCCTCCTCCGGTACCTCCGGGCCGGGCCGCACGAAGCTCGTGGAGGCGCAGGAGGCCGCCGCCATGTTCGTTCGGATGGTGCGCGAGGGGGCCGGAGATCGGCTGGGCCTCGTGTCGTTTTCTACGACCGCCAGCACACCGGTGGAGGCCACACCGGCGCCCGTGTCAAACCCGGTGAAGAACCAGATCGCAGGCGCCGGCATGGCGCCGGGCGGAGACATCGGAGGCTTGGTGGCGGGCGGCTTCACCAGCATCGGGGACGGCGTGGACAAGGCGCTCAACGCGTTCCCGGGCGGTCCGAACCAGCGCGTAATCCTGCTGCTCACGGACGGCATGCAGAACACCGCGCCCATGGTGGAAACGGTCGAGTCCGGGCTTGGGGATACGCGCCTGTGCGTGATCGGTTTCGGTACGGAGGCGCAGCTCGACGGACCGCTGCTCACCCGCCTTGCCAGCGACCACAATGGCCTGTACACGCGGGCGAACGACGGCCTGGCGCTGAAGAAATTCTTCGCTACCTGTTTCGGGGACATCTTCGAGTCCGGTACGCTCGCCGATCCTGACCAGCGCCTTGGCCGGGACCAGAGAGAGGGCAAGCCGTGGCCGTTCGCGGTATGCGGGGAAGAGGCCATCACGGTCGTGATCGGATGGGACACCCCCGACGCCAACCTGGACCTGAGTCTGCGTACACCGGGCGGCGCGACGGTCACCGCTAGCAGCGGCGGCGTAGGCAGCGACCGGGGCAACACATGGGCGTTCCTGCGGGTGCCCCTGCCGCACGACGGGGAGCGCGACGGGACCTGGCAAGCCCTGGTGCGGCGAGCGGGGGTCGACTCGGCCGGTGAGTTCACGGCGCCGCCCGTGGACGTGAGCTATTTCGTGTCTGTGCTAGCGACCGGTGGCCCTCATCTGCGCGCGCTGACGCCGCGCAAGAGAATCTATACGGGAGACCCGATTACTCCTTTGGTAGCCCTCCACTACGGCAACGGCACCGCGCCACATGCGCAGGTCGAACTCGACATAGAAGCGCCCACAGTCGCGCTGGGTCAGCTTGTGGCGGAAGCGGGCCTCGAGACGCCCACCTCCGGCGACGACGCGGTAGATCCCTTTACGGCAACTTTGCAGAAGATAGAAGCGGAGCAAGGAGGATTTGCGACGTCCACTACCACGGTGGCGCTCTACGACGACGGCCAGCACGAAGACGGTGCCATGGAGCGCGATGGCGTGTACGGCAACCCTCTGCCCGGGCTCACCCGCTTCGAGGGGACGTACTCCTTCCGCGCGCGGGCAACGTATGGCGACGGCGGTTGCGCGGCAGCCCGGGAGGCGCTCTGGTCCGTTCACGTGGAGCCGGGGATCGATCCGGACCGGACGGACGTGGAGGTGCGGCCGGGCGGCCGCGCGCCTGACGGGAGGAGCCGCGGCACCATCCGCTTTTGGCCGCGTGACCGCTATGGAAACCCACTGGGACCGGGACGGGGCAATCGTTTCGACGCGGGTGCGCTCCCCGGCACCAGCGCCGGCGGGACGCGCGACAACGGCGACGGATCCTACGACATCGACGTATCCTGGGACCCGGGGTCCGACCGGCCCGGTCTCACACTCACGCAACCCGACCGCGATCCGGTCGCGATTGGGCCGGCGGCCGCGGGAGCGGGATCGGCCGGGTGTCCACTTTGGCTCTGTGTCCTGCTTGCGGTGCTTGCGGTCGCGCTCCTGATCGCGCTGATCGCCGTACTCGTGGGGGCCTGAACGGCGCCGTTCGGTTCACATTCAGTCAACTCGGGAGGCCAAGATGGAAGGAGCCCAGGAGGTTCTTGCGAAGGAGTACCCCGCCAAGGAAGCCACGCAGGATCCCGCCGCTGTGTGCGGCATCCCGGATCGCTTTCTGAGCCACATGGCGGGTCCGCCCGATGTTCGAATCATCGCAAGCAAGCGCGTCGTCGCGGTGGGAGAACCTTTCGACATCGTAGTCATAGGCCATTCGCCTATCGGCCTAAAGGCAATCTGGTGGTTCGGACAGGGGACAGGGAACGTCGATCACGACAAGGCCCACTGGCACGCGCTCACAGGAGAGAACGCTGCCGAGCAGGCCTGGACCGGTCTCTCGCTGGGTCAACCGGGGACCTACACGTTCGGGGCCAACGCGCGCGACACGCTGTACGGCGTGCAGCTCGGTGTGCCGCATCAGGCCTCGGAGGGGGCGGGCATCGACACGTGCTTCGTCGAGGTGCGCACCGACACCAGCTACGACGCGCAGGTCGATCTGATCAAGGGCCAGACGGGGCGCTCCGACGCCTGGGAGCAGTGGATGAAATCGGCCCAGATCCGACCGCGCTACGAGCCGGTGTGGAATCGCTCGCATACCTCCCCGACGACCATTCGTGGGGCCTTTCGGTACGGCGGCGCCCCGGTCGCTTACTCGCCCCCTTGGCCGTCTGAAGACGATCACATGGCGGCCTTGGAGCAGCTCGGTGAACTGACGTTTCCGCCCATCGGGTTCTGGACGGTGTTCAACGGGGATGCGGCGGTTTCCGACGTGGTAGTCGAGGTACGCGGAGGAGGCACCACGTCACAAGCCTTTTTGAACGAAAGCCCGCGGCGCGTCTACTTGTATTACGAGGCGATCTTCGGGCACGAGTTCGGGCACGTCTTGGACGTTCCCCACCACTACATCGGGTCTGACGTTTCCAACCCCGTTCACCTGCCGCCCGGCGAGACCAAGTGCGTCATGGCGCGCAACGCATCCATGTACTGTTCTGGTTGCAGGACCGCGATGCACCTGGATCAGTACGTCGACAATAGCGCCGCGGTCGGCGGGATCAGCAGCGACATAAACAGCCGATACCCGTAGCCCGGGTTACCCGCGGGGCGGCCGCGTCACAGCGGCCGCCCCTGGCCTGCTCCCTTACCGGACAGGCCGGATCGAGCGCCGGCAGGTTCCGCTCGAGCCAACGTGGGGAGCACCGCATGCATCACGTCCGATTCAACTTCCTGTCGTCCGCCCTCCCGATGCTTCTGGCCACGTCGCTGACTTCCTGCGACGACGATGCGCAGGCCTCGCCAACGTCGCTCCAGGAGGGGGCGGATCCGTCGCCCGAAGCCATCAAGCTCGATGCGGGCGGCGAGCCGTTCGCGGACCTGGCGGTGTTCTTCGAGTTCAATTCGACCGACAACGACCTCGGCCTTCAGGTCTTCCTGGATGCGGAGGACTGGGATCGCGTGGTCGCACGAAGCCCCGCCGGCAAAAAGATCCTGGATTTCGCCGCCAGGAAGGAAATGGCCGAGCTCGGCATCACCGAGCTGCGCTTCGAGAGCGCGGAGCCCTCGCCGGCGGAGGTGCTCGCGATCTTCCAACCCGGCGCCTACGTATTCGCCGGCCGGACGGTCGAGGGTGAGCCCCTGTACGGCACCGCAGATCTGTCTTCGGCGTTGCCGCCCGCGGCGGTCTTCACGCCGGCCGACGGCGACGAGGTGGACGCGGCCAACACCGTCATCGAGTGGGTCCCGATCGGGGGGCTCGCCGGCTACGAGGTGATCGTGTCCAACGAGGACAACGGGTTGTCGATGACGGTGGAGTTGGGCCCCGCCGCGACCATTCTGCACGTGCCCGCCGAGTTCATGACGCCGGACGCGGAGTACAAGACGGAGGTGCTCACGATCGCGCTCAACGGCAATAAGACGATCGCCGAGCACGTGTTCACGTCCGCGCCGTAGGGCGGGAGGGGGACGGGCGCGGGCCGACAGCTCGCCGGCGACCGGCGCGAGCGCCCAGGGCCCGTCGCGAGCGCCCAGGGCCCGTCGCGGTGGCGGGACACCCTCCCCATTTGCAAATAGCAACTCGTTCGAATTTCGAACGAGTTGCTCATCCGTCGAAGGGAATCACCGTCCCCTGGTCTCGCCATGGCGCCGGCGGGCCGGACTCCCGTTTCGCCGCCCGCGAAGATGCTTCGAGCCCGAATGAGGCCCCGATCGACATGGTCCTGCCCGCCCGGCCAAGCCAAGTTGGACCCATGGCAACCCCTCGAGACTGGACCCATGGCTACCAGGGGTGAGCCCCAGCGGATTCGGCGACGCTGGCCACACCCCTTGGTCGAGGCCGCCGACGAGTTCTGGCTGGACGTGGAGTACGCGCACATGCTCTTCGCCGAGTTGACGTCCGCGCTGGCGCGGTCGCCGCCGGCCGAGCTGCGGGAGCTCTCACCGGTTCGGTGCCTGCTCCTCGCGCGCGTGGGGCGAGCGTCCGGTCTGGGGTTAACGCCGATCGGCCTCAAGCGCGCGATCCCGATGGCCAAGGGGACCCTGGCGTACCATCTAGCGATCCTGGAAAGGCTGGGGCTGGTCTGGCGTCGGCCGCAGGACATCTACGACGGCCGCAAGGTGGCGGTCCGGCTGACCCGTCGGGGCGTCGCCGCGGTGGTCGCTGCGACCGAGCGAGCACGAGAAGTGCGCCGCAGCCTCGTGCTGTGGCGTTCGCTCAACCCGGTCGCAGCACCCGACCCGGCGTGTGGTCGGTGCGCTCGCCGTCGCGAAGCACCCAGGTGCCGTTGACCAGCACGTGCGGAAGGCCCGTCGGGTAGCGGTGCGGGTCGTCGAAGGTGGCCAGGTCGGCCACGCGCGTGGGGTCGAACGCCACGAGGTCGGCGTAGGCGCCCGGGGCCACGACACCTCGATCTACGAGGCGTAGCCGGCGGGCGGGTGCGTCCGTCACCTTCGCTATCGCGGCCTCGAGCGGTAGGACGCCGCGGTCCCGGACGTAGCGCCCGAGCAGGCGGGGGAAGGACCCGTAGGTGCGCGGGTGGGGGGCGCCGCTGGAGAGCGGGCCGTCGGTGGCGCGGGCGGAGCCGTCCGAGCAGACCATGCCGGCGGGGTGGGCGAGCGCCCGCTCCACGTTGGCCTCCGTCATGGCCGTGACAACGACGCCGGCCCGGTTGCGATCGCCGACGATCAGGTCGAGCACCACGCGCCACGGATCCACGCCCCGGTCCGCGGCCAGCTCGTCCAGGTTGCGGCCCACGGCGTAGGCGAAAGCATCGTCCCCGGCCGATGTGATCTGGAAGCGGCCCCAGTCGCCGACCTTGGCGACTTTCTCGCGCGCGGCGGCCTCCAGGCGCGACGGGTCGTCGCCCGAGAGACGGCCGATGAGCGCGTCGGTTCCTCCCTCTCGCGCCCACAGCGGGAAGAGCGTGGCGCCCAGCGAAGTCGCGTACGCAGTGTAGGGGTAGACATCGAAGGTCACGTCCGCGCCGCCGGCGCGCGCGCGGTCGATCAGCTCGAGCGCCACGTCCCCCTTCCACCAGTTGCGTCCGCCCAGCGCCTTCAGGTGCGACACGTGGGCCGGCACGCCGGCTCCGGCACCAACCGCGAGAGCTTCCTCGATCGCCGCCAGAAGCGTGTCGTCCTCGTTGCGCATGTGGCTCGCGTAGGGCAGCCCGGTGGAGCGGAGCGGGGCCGCCAGCGCGACCAGCTCGTCCGTGCTGGCGAAGCCACCCGGCAGGTACTCGAGTCCGCTGGACAGGCCGCACGCGCCGGCGGCCAACGCCTCCGCCACATGCCCCACCATGCGCGCCAGTTCGTTCGCTGACGCTGGTCGGTCTTCCAGGCCAATGACTCGCTGCCGCACGGTCCCCGCGCCGACCATGCTGGCGACGTTGGGGGCCATGCCGTCCCGCTCCAAGCGCGCGAAGAAGCCGCCCAGGTCGCGGAAGTCGATGTCGACATCCAGTTGCCCGCTCGCCGCGGCGGCCATCTCGTCCGACCAGGGCCCTACCGAGCTGCCGTCCTGGCCCGCCACCTCGGTGGTGACGCCCTGTCGGATCTTGCTTTCCGCGCGCGGGTCGACGAGCAGGCCCAGGTCGGTGTGGGAGTGGATGTCGATGAACCCGGGCGCCAGCGCGAGCCCGTCCAGGTCCACTTCCTCCAGGTCGCCGGCCCCCGCCAAGCCGGGGCCAATCGCCGCGATCCGGTCGCCCTCCACCCGAACGTCCGCCCGCAGGGGAGGGCGCCCGGTGCCGTCGTAGACGACTCCGCCCCGCAGGATCAGCCCGGCCCTGCGTGCGCCGAACACGCCGGGCGCTCGTGATCCTTCGGCCTCGGATTTGGTCGCCAAGAGATCGGCCGGGTGCGCCAAGATGGCTCCCGCGGCGGCACCGAGGATCTCCAGGAAACGGCGGCGGCTCGATCGGTTCGATGGTCTTTCCAAGGGGGTGTCTCGGCTGCGGTGATTCGACCTGCTCTCCTGACCTGACTGCAGCCTGCACGCGATCCGTCCCACGCGCCAGAGCCCTGGGCGCGTAAAGAGTCCCGAGGGGCTCTCGACTTCGCCGCGCGAGGTGCCTTGCGCCCCGAATCCCCGCCCGACAGTCTCAGAGAGGGCAGAACAACCCAAACCCTATGCGGGCCGCGGTACCATGGTCGACGTCAGGACTCTCGGCTCCGCCACGATCTCGGCGGAGGGCGAAAGGCGCCTGGGGCTTCTGGCGCATCCGGACGCGTTCGTGTTGCTCGTAAGGCTGGCGCTCGAAGGTCCCCTGAGACGTGCCGAGTTGCTCAGGGTGCTTGCACCTGCCGATGCCGCGCTACACCCACCTGATCAGACTGCCTCGGCGGCGCTTCTTTCCGAGTTGGTCGAAGCGATCAGGGCGTCGTTGGGTCCCGGAGCGGTAGAAGCGTCGGAGGATGAACTTCGGCTCGGCGCGACGGCCGGGGTGCGCCTGGATGCCGCCCGCTTCGCTGACCGGATTGCCAACGGAGACTGGGCCGGAGCGGTGCGGGAATACGGCGGCGTTTTCATGGCGGGGTTGCCACCGCCCGAGGCTCCCGGCCTGGCGCGTTGGCGCGATACGACGCGGGACCGGCTCGCCGAGCAAGCCCGCGCGGCGCGGGCGCGAGTCGAGGAGAGCGGGCCAGCCGCGGGACGGCACCCCACGGAGCGGCACCCCGCGGAGCCCCTGCCCGACCCGCCGCGTTCGCCCTTGTCCCGCTTCATGGACCGCGCTCGCGAGCGCGTCATCTACCAACTCGCGGCCGTCTACATCATGGTCGCGTGGGCCGGCCTCCAGGTGATCGACATGCTCGTCGACCGGGAAGTGCTGGCCGACGCATGGTTCAAGGCCGCGCTGACCGTGGCGGGCATGGGCTTCCTGATCGTGATGCTGTTCGCGTGGGCCCAACAGGACAACGCGGTGGGCTTGGGAGGGTCGCCCGAAACGCGCGGTCCCTGGCCCCGCTGGGTGCGCAGGCCACGCACGACGCAGGTGGTGGTCGCGCTCGCGTCGGCGCTGGTGGTACTCGTCGCCGCCATCGTCGTTCTGCGCGGTGTGCTCCCGGAGCCGCCGGCAGCCGCGGCGCCGGCGGATCCGCGTAGCATCGCGGTTCTCTACTTCGACGACTTCAGCGCGAACCAGGACCTCGGGCCCGTCGCGAGCGGCTTCACGAACGATCTCATCGGCCGGTTGCACGCCGTGCCGACGCTGGACGTCAGGTCCCTCAGCGCGGTCAAGCCCTACCGTGGGGGGGACGTTCCGCTGGACAGTGTCTTCAAAGCGCTCGACGTCGGGGCGGTCGTCGCGGGAGGACTTACCGGGGCCGGCGACAGCCTGAGGGCAACCGTAAATCTGATCGAGCCGGCCGATGGTGGCACGCGCCTGCTTGCTTCCGCCGATCTGGTAGGGGCCACTGGGAGCGAGCTGGCGCTGGGCGCGGACCTCGTCGCCGAGGTCGCGAGACTGCTTCGCGAGGAGCTCGGCGTGGCGATTCGCCTGAGAGACCTGCGCACGCAGACGGGGAATGACGATGCATGGGTGCTCGTTCAGCGCGCCCTCGAGGCGCGTGAAGAGGCCGAGTCGATCCTCCGAACGGACGGTCCCGAGGCCATCCGACTGCTAAGCGAGTCCGACTCGCTGCTGGCCGGAGCCGAGCGGCAGGACCCCGACTGGGTAGCGCCAATCGTGGAACGCGGCTGGACCGCGGACCGCCGGTCCCTCGCTGAAACGGAGTTCGCGGGCAACTACGAGGCATCCTGGGCGCGCGAGGCGATGCGGCACGCCGATCGGGCACTCGCGATGGCCCCGGGAGACGCGGCTGCGGCGGAGTTGCGTGGGCGTGTAGGGTTCGGCCTGGCGATCGTCTCGACCGCTCCTGAAGCGGGGGATCTCATGCGGGAAGCGGAGCGCGATCTGCTGGCAGCGCTGCAGGCGGACGCTGATCGCCCGGTCGCCGCCTGGGCGCTGAGCAATCTGTACCGAACGCAGAATCGCTATGGGGAGGCGTCGCGGTACGCACGCCGGGCGCTGGAAGCAGACTACTATTTCGACGAGGCGCCCAGGATCGTCTTTCAGCTCTATACGACAGCGAACGACCTGCGGGACGCCGAAGCGGCCAATGAACACTGCTCGGAGGGTCGAAGGCGCTGGTCCCATATCGGGGCCTTTTATCAGTGCGGTCTCACCCTGCTGAAGTCATACGGGGCCGCCTCGAGCGACGTACGGCAAGCCCGGGAATGGGTTGACAGCCTGGTGAGAGTCTCGCCGGAGCTTCGGAAGGATTACAATCGGCGTTGGGGGCTCATGGTGACGGCTGGAATAGCCGCCAAGGCGCAGCTCGCGGACTCGGCGCGCGCGCTGATCGAGCTAGCGCGGGCGCCGGAGCCGGACCCCCTTCTGGCTTACGACGAGGCGCACGCCTGGGTGCTGCTCGGCGAGCCGGAGCGCGCGCTCGACAGCCTGGAGGAGTACGCGAAGCACCGGCCCGCCACTCGAGAGTCACTGCGCGCAGACTGGTGGTTCGAGGCCCTCTACGAGCTGCCTCGCTTCAAGGCGCTCACGGGGCAGCTGGGAGACGTGTGAGTCGAATCACAACCCCTCGATGACCACGACGTCGGGATCCAGGGGAGGCAGGGTGTCTCCGGCCGTCGTTACCGCGACGATTCCGTACTTGAACACTCCGATGTTGTTGGCCTGAGCGCTGCCGACAGCCGACCTCACCGTGTCCACATCGAAGGGCGAGGCGCCCGCCTGGAAGCTGACTTCCCAGCTGGCGATGTCGGTACCGCTCAGCCACTCGACCGCCTGACGCTGGCAGACTACGATGAACTGCTTGTCCACAGCCACTATCTGCGAGCCGCCGTTCTGCGCCGCCGAGATCGTGACCGGACTGGTCCGCGGGGCCGGAACGGGGCAGGGGCGAGCTGCTTCCTCGGCCGGCTCGGGGCCACAGCCGGTGAGTGCGACGAGAGCGAGGAGCGCTACACAACGGGGGAGAGCGTTGGCGTTCATGGTGACTCCTGGTCGCCGGTAACTTCCTTCGCTGACCACCCGCGGCGGGCCGAATCCC